>CALAEC010000093.1 GCA_937890785.1 uncultured Actinomycetes bacterium | reverse complement strand
TCGGCGGCCTCGCCGCCCACCCAGATCCGGAGCGAGCCGTTCTCCGCCTCGTCGACGCTGCCCTGGACCGGGGCGTCGAGCAGGCCGAAGGCGTCCGGGAGCGCCTTCCTGAGCGAAGCGATCGTGGCCGGCCCGACCGTGGACATCTCGATCACGGTCGCGGGGCTCCCCGCGGCAGCGAGGCCGACCGGCCCCTCGGTCACCTCCATCACGGCCTCGGGGGTGGCGAGCATGGTGATCACCGCCTCCGCACCCTCCGCCGCCTCCGCCGGCGTCGTGGCCATCCCGGCGCCGCGCTCGACCAGCGGGGCGGCTCGCCCGGACGTGCGGTTCCACACCACCACGTCGTGGCCGGCCTCGAGGAGCCGGGCCGCCATCCGGCTTCCCATGGCGCCCAGGCCGAGGACGGCGACGTGGGTCATTACGATGGAGGGGTCCCACCGGCCGCCAGCAGGTTCCCACCCTCGGAGTCACCCGGCCCGGGCTCGGGGCCGAAGAACAGGCCCTGGAGGTCCGGCGGACGCTGCCAACCGTGCACGCCCTCCGCGGCCCGAGGGGTCGCCGCAGTGCAGCGGTCCCACCGAGGGCCGTCCCGCCAAGCCGCGGGGTCCTCCCAGGGCAATCCGTCTCCGGGGCCGACGTCGGCGCCGTCGATGAGCAGAACGGCCTCTTCGCTCGAGACGAACGCCAGGTAGCGCTCGAGTCGGGGGACCGTCAGTGGCGGGCCCTCGCGGAGGAGCGTCCGAACCTCCGGACCGGCCCCTTCGCGGAGCGGCACCACGATCACCATCCGGCCCACGGCGCCACCTTACCCGTCGTGCAGGCGTGCGCGGTGTGAGGACCTTCACCTGGTGTTCTCCGCACGGAGGTGGCGATGGGGTGGCCGGGCCGGGTAGAACGGTGGGGATCCGGCGCGAAGGAGGAGGGACATGAAGAGGACGCTTGCCCTGCTGACCGTCTCGCTCTTGGCGGTGCCTGTGAGGGTGCTGCCCGCCGGCGCCGAGGGGCCGGAGCCCGTCCGGTTCGCCACCTTCAATGCCTCGCTCAATCGGAGCTTCGCGGGCCAGCTAATCTCCCACCTCTCCGCGCCCGGGAACGCGCAGGCGGACACCGTGGCCGAGATCATCCAGCGGGTCCGGCCGGACGTTCTGTTGATCAACGAGTTCGACTTCGACGACCAGGGCCCGGGAGGGTCCTCGCTTGCCGCGGCGCTCTTCCAGCAGAACTACCTGTCGGTGCCCCACGGCGATGCCGATCCGATCACGTACCCCTTCCGGTTCGTGGCCCCGTCGAACACCGGGATCCCGTCGGGCTTCGACCTCAACAACAACGGCGTGGTCGGCGGCCCTGACGATGCCTACGGCTTCGGGTTCTTCCCCGGGCAGTTCGGGATGGCCGTGTACTCGCGGTTCCCGGTCGGCACCCAGGCCGTGCGCACGTTCCAGACCTTCCTGTGGAAGGACATGCCCGGAGCGCTCCTCCCCGACGACCCCAACACACCCGCTCCCGCCGACTGGTACTCGCCGGCCGAGCTGGAGGTGTTCAGGCTGTCGTCGAAGAGCCACTGGGACGTGCCGATCGAGATCGGGCGGAAAACCGTGCACTTCCTGGTCAGCCACCCGACGCCGCCGGTGTTCGACGGGCCCGAGGACCGGAACGGGACGCGCAACCACGACGAGATCCGGTTCTGGGCGGACTATGTGATGCCCGGACGCAGCGGCTACATCTACGATGACCAGGGCGAGCGTGGCGGCCTGGCGCCAGGCTCACTGTTCGTGATCGCCGGCGACGAGAATTCCGATCCGTTCGACGGCGACAGCATCCCGGGGTCCGCGCAGCTGCTGCTCGAGCACCCGCTGATCAACACGAAGGTGACGCCGGACAGCGAGGGTGCTGCCGAACAGGCCGCTCTCCAGGGCGGCGCCAACACCACGCACCTCGGGGACCCGGCCTTCGACACGGCCGACTTCGCGGACGTGCCCGGGCCGGGCAACCTCCGGGCCGACTATGTGCTGCCGCGGAAGAACATGCCGATCGAGGACGCCGCCGTGTTCTGGCCGACCTCGGATGACCCGCTGTTCCCGCTGGTCGGCACGTTCCCGTTCCCGAGCTCCGACCACCGGCTGGTCTGGATCGACGTGCGCGTGCCAGGCGCCTGAGCCGCCGGCCCGCGTGGCCGAGCCCGGCTTCGTCGAGCGCGTCCGTCGGGTGGTGGCCGCCGTGCCGCCCGGCCAGGTCGTCACCTACGGCGAGGTCGCCGAGGAGGTCGGCTCGCCGGGGGCGGCTCGAGCCGTGGGCAACGTGATGGCCAGGAGCGACGGCCTGCCGTGGTGGCGGGTGGTGACCGGGACGGGGCGACTGGTTCCCGGCCACCAGGCCGAGCAGGCGCGACGGCTTCGAGCCGAAGGCGTCACGGTTCGGAACGGGCGTGTCGTAGGCTTCGGCGCGTGACCGACATCGGCATCGTCGTCGGCGGTCCGATCCCCGCGATCGCCGAGATGGCCCGCCAGGCCGAGGACGGTGGGTTCGAGAGCGTGTGGGTCGCCGAGACCGCGCACTCAGCGTACGTGCAGGCGGCCCTGGCGGCGCAGCCCACGTCACGCCTTCGGGTCGGGACCAACATCGCGCTGTCGTTCCCGCGGAGTCCCACCATCACCGCGATGACGGCCCGCGACCTCGCCGAGCTGTCCGGTGGTCGGTTCATCCTGGGCCTCGGCTCCCAGGTGAAGCGGGTGAACGAGCAGCGGTTCGGCGTCCCGTTCGAGCATCCCGCGCCCAAGATGGCCGAGTACGTCGAGGTGGTCCGTGAGGTGCTGGCCACGTTCCGCGGGAAGACGGTCGACCATCGCGGTCGGTTCTACTCGGTGACCATGAACCCGTTCCCGGGAGCGGCGGCCGTCGACGACGTCCCGATCTACATCGCCGCGGTGAACGAGCGGATGCTCGAGGCCGCCGGCAGGGTGGCCGACGGCGTTCTCGGTCACCCGCTCACCTCACCCGACTACATCCGCGAGGTGGTACGGCCGGCTGTGGCCCGGGGCGCCGCGGCCTCCGGCCGCAACCTGTCCGAGGTCAGCCTGACGAACAGCGTTGTCCTGCAGCTGAACGAGGACCGCGAGCGGGCCCGGTTCGAGGCGGCCCTGCAGATCGCTTTCTACGCCACCACCCGCACGTACCGGCCCGTCCTCGACCTGCACGGTTTCGGCGATCTCACCGCGCCGTTGCGCGCCGCGTACGCCGGGGGCGACCTCAGCGAGATGGCCCGCCTGGCGATGCCGATGGTCGACACGTACGCGATCGCCGGGTCCGAGGACGAATGCCGGGAACGGCTGGCCGCGTTCGACGGGCTGGTGGACCGGATCCTCCTCGGCGGCGCGTGGGTCGGACCGGACCAGGAGGCGCTGACCGAGAATCACCGGCGGATCCTGGAGACGTTCCGCCCCGCTGCGTAGCGGCCCTGTGTTTCGGGGGCGGTGACCTAGGGTCCTTCGCGGACCTCCCGGAGGTGGGGCGGGGTGGGGATGTCCTCGGTGGGGTGCGGGACGGCCCCGACGGCTGCCCTGCGCTCTTCCTCCTCGCGAGCAGCCCGTCGCTCGTCCTCGACGCGCTCCTGCTCCGCCCGCTCGGCCTCGACCCTGGTCCGCTCCTCCTCGATCGAGGGGATCTCGGCGTCCCCTTCCACGAAGGCCTTCAGCTCCTGGCCCTCGAGCACCTCGCGGACCATCAGCAGCTTGGCCAGGCGGTCGAGGAGCGCCTTCTTGTCGTCGAGTATGTCGAGGGCCCGGTCGCGGGCCTCCGAGACGATCCGCGAGACCTCCTGGTCGATGATCCGGGCGGTCTCCTCGCTCATCTCGGGGCGCTCGCCGGGGAACAGGAGTCGGCCCTCGGAGCCTCGGAACCCATCCCGCCCGAAGGACAGCGGCCCCAGCCTGGGGCTCATCCCGTACTCGGCGACCATAGCCCGGGCGATCTCCGTGGCCCGCTCCAGGTCGTTCTGCGCGCCGGTCGAGATCTGGTCGAAGGCGAGCTGCTCGGCCATCCGCCCTCCCAGGAGGATGGCCAGCCGGTCCTTCAGCTCGGGCTCGGTCATCAGGTAGCGGTCCTCGAGCGGCCGCTGCATCGTCATGCCGAGGGCCGCGGCGCCGCGGGGGATGATCGACACGCGGTGCACCGGGTCGGCGTTCTTCACCGAGAGTGCCACCAGCGCGTGGCCCATCTCGTGGAAGGCCACGATCTCCCGCTCCTTGTCGCTCATGACCCGGCTCTTGCGCTCGAGCCCGGCCACCACGCGGTCGATGGCCTCCTCGAGCTCCGACATCCCCACCGCGTCCTTCTCCCGCCGGGCCGCCAGCAGGGCGGCCTCGTTGACCACGTTGGCCAGGTCCGCCCCGGTGAAGCCGGGCGTGCGGGAGGCGATCACCCGCAGGTCGACGTCGTCGCCGAGGGCCACGCCGCGGGCGTGGACCTGGAGGATGGCCTCACGGCCCTTGAGATCCGGCCGGTCCACGACCACCTGGCGGTCGAACCGGCCCGGGCGGAGCAGCGCCGGGTCGAGGACGTCGGGTCGGTTCGTGGCGGCCATGATGATCACGCCCTTCGACGCGTCGAACCCGTCCATCTCGACCAGCAGCTGGTTCAGCGTCTGCTCGCGCTCGTCGTGCGAGCCGAGGCCGGCGCCCATGGCCCCGCCCCGGGTTTTGCCGATCGTGTCGAGCTCGTCGAGGAAGACCAGGCAGGGCGCCCGGTCCTTGGCCTGCTGGAACAGCTCGCGGACCCGGGCCGCGCCGAGGCCGACGAACATCTCCACGAACTCCGAGCCCGACATGAAGAAGAACGGCACCTTGGCCTCACCGGCCACGGCCCGAGCCAGGAGGGTCTTCCCGCAACCCGGCGGGCCCAGGAGGAGGACGCCCTTGGGGATCCGACCGCCGAGCCGCTGATACTTCTTCGGGTTCTCCAGGAACGCCACGATCTCCCGCAGCTCCTCGACCGCCTCGTCGACGCCGGCCACGTCGGCGAACGTTGTCTTGAGGTCCTTGCGGTCGTAGATCTTCACGCCGCGCTTGCCGAGGTTGAGGGCGCCGGCCGCACCGCCCCCGGCCATCCGTCGGAACACGAACCCCCAGATCGCCACCAGCACGAGGATCGGGAGGATCCAGGAGAACAGGAAGTTCGAGAACGCCGAGGGCTGCTCGCCGGTGAACCGGACCCCGTTCTCTCGAAGCAGCGTCTGCAGCTCCGCATCTTCGACGCCCGGGACCCGGGTGGCCACGAATCCCGGTCCCTGGTCGCCACGTTCCCGCCCGGTGACCCGGGTCTCGGAGATGGCCACCTCCTCGACCCGGCCCTGCTCCACCAGGTTCAGGAACGTCGAGTACTCGATCTCCTCGGGCTGGGGAACCAGGGCGCTCTGGACCACGAACAGCAGGATGACGCCCAGGAGGATGTAGCCGAGCGTGAACCGCCACCGGCGGCGGCCGTCGCCGCCCCCGGTGCCGAAGTCGAACCCTTGCCAGCGTCCCTGACGCCTGTCGTCGTTGGCCACTCTTTCCTCCCTCCCCAACGAGGGGGAGTCCCCCCATGTTCCCACATCGCGGCGGGTATCCTGGCCAGCGTGAGCGAGCCACAGGTGGTGGACCAGGCCCGCCTGGACGAGCGGTTCGAACAGGAGGCCATTCCGCTCCTCTCCGAGATGTACGGGGCGGCGATGCGGATGACCCGGAACCCGTCCGACGCCGAGGACCTGCTCCAGGAGACCTACCTCCGGGCCTACCGAGGCTTCGGGTCCTTCAAGGAGGGAACGAACCTCCGGGCCTGGCTCTACCGCATCCTGACCAATGCGTTCATCAACACCTATCGAAAGCGCCAGCGGGAGCCCCAGACGATCTCGGACAGCGAGGTCGAGGAGTGGTACCTGTACGACCGGCTCGGCGCCGACGGGGCCGAGGCTTCTGCCGAGGCCCAGGTCCTGGAGAGCCTGCCCGACGAGGACGTCCAGGAGGCGCTGGCCAGCCTGCCGGACCAGTTCCGGCTGGCCGTGCTCCTCGCCGACGTCGAGGGCTTCAGCTACAAGGAGATCGCCGAGATCCTCGACGTGCCGATCGGCACCGTGATGTCCCGGCTGCATCGGGGAAGAAGGGCTCTGGAACGGCGGTTGTGGGATGTGATGCGTGATCGAGGCCTGGTGACGTGATGGACTGCGAGCGGGCGCTGCGGGAACTCGAGGCGTACCTCGACGGCGAGCTGGGGGCGCCGGCGCAGGTCGAGATCGAGCGGCACCTCCTCGGTTGCACCAGCTGCTTCGACCGCGGCGAGTTCCGCCTCCGGGTCCGCGAGATCGTCCGGCGGAAATGCGGGTTCGAGGCCGCCCTCCCGGACCAGGTGGCCGTTCGGATCCGGCGAATCATCTCGATCGAGGCCGAGGGCCGCCCGGGGGGGTAAACCGGACCGGCTGTCGGCGTCGAATACCCCCGTAGAGGGGGACGGGCACAGGGCCCGATCGCCGATGAAGGGAACCAGACCGGGGCGGATGCCCCGCCCGTCGAGGGCCGTCGACGCCTCGGGGCGGGTGTGCGAGGTCCCCGACTGCGACACCAGGCTTTCCAGGTACAACGCCCGATCGCGCTGCTGGCAGCATACCGAGATCGCTTTCCCGAGCTACCGGGGCCGGCGGCTGGCGCCGGACGCCTAGCCGCCCGGCCCCATGGAGCCGGCGGGCTCTGCCCGCTCTTCCGTTTGCTCCGCGCCCGAAGGTCCAAGACGGCCATCTGGGCCAGGAAGTCCTATCCAGACCGGCACCTCGAACGACTAGCCTCGGACGTTCTATACTTGCCAGCAGACCGGGCTCCAGTCCGGGAGGGAGGCGAGGCATGGCGCAGCCCAAGGGCGCCGAGTATCTGAAGACCGCTGAAGTGGCCGACATCCTTCACGTGTCCCCGAAGACGGTGACGCGGTGGGCCAAGGACGGGAGGCTTCCGCACTCGCGGACGCTGGGAGGCCACCGTCGCTTCCCGGCTTCCTCGATCCGCCAGCTGGCCGAGGGGCTCATCCAGGTCGGCCAGGGCGAGTAGCCGCACCCCCGCCTTCGGCCGCGGCCGGGCCGGATCGAGTTGCGCGGGAACCGATGAACGAGCCGCGACCGTCGCGTCCTTCGATGCCGCATGGCTACGGCATCGCTTCCAGCGAGCAGGGCCTCCTGCCGTGGTCGTGGGCGGAGGAGCGCCTGGCGGCGTCCCGGAACTACTGGATCGTCACCGCAGACGATGGCGGCCGGCCCCACGCCATGCCGGTCTGGGGGCTGTGGCTCGAGGCGGCCGTGTGGTTCAGCAGCGATCGGGACTCACGGAAGGCGCGCAACATCGCAAGCCGGCCGGGGATCGTGGTCCATCTCGAGAGCGGCGACCAGGCCGTGATCGTCGAAGGCCGGGCCGAGGAGGTCGGCGACCGGAGCGCGCTGGAGCCGTTCGCCCGGGCATACAAGGACAAGTACGGGTTCCGGTTCGACCTCGACCACCCGGTGGGGCTCGTCTACCGCGTCCGGCCGGGAGCGGTGTTCGGATGGCGGGAGCGGGACTTCCCGTTAACGGCCACGCGGTGGTTGTTCGACTAGGCCCGCGGCCGTCCGTCAGGCGTCCAGGATCTCGACCGCGTAGGCCTCACCGTCACGATCCTGGACTGTCACCCGCACCGGGAGCGACTGGACCCGGTGCTCCTCGAGGTGCTCGAGGTTGAAGCCGTAGTCACGACCGGGGTCGATCCGGAGGTCGTGGCGTTCGCCCTCGGCCTCGACGGTGAAGCCGGTGATCTCGCCCCGGTCGCTTCGGTCGATCGACGTGATGAGTCCCGTCAGGGACGGCGGCACCTCCGGCTCCGAGGCGCACGCCGACGGCCACAGGAGCATCGCCACGAGTGCCACCCAGCGCATCGGGGTATGGTGCCGCACTCCGGGGTCGAGGGGAAGCCTCCCGGTACCATCCCGCCATGGCCGGACGGGTGTGGGCGCTCCTCGGATCGGGTGAGTTCCAGCCGTGGGCCGAGGAGGTCGATCGGTGGATGCTGGACCGAGCCCGCGCCGGCCCGGTCCTGATCCTCCCCACGGCCAGCGCGCCCGAGGGCGACGAGGTGTTCGATCGGTGGGGCCGGATGGGGCTCGAGCACTACCGCCGCCTGGGGGTCGACGCCGAGGTGGTCCCGTTGAAGCGCCGTGAGGACGCGGATCGTCCCGACCTCACCGCTCACCTGGACGGCGCGGGGGCGGTGTTCTTCTCCGGCGGGAATCCCGGCTACCTCGCCTCGACCCTGTCCGGCTCGCGGTTCTGGCGGTTGCTGCTGGCGAACCTGGACCGAGGGCTGGCGTACGGCGGCTGCAGCGCGGGGGTGGCGGCGCTGGGAGAGCGGGCGGCGTGGCGGCTCCACAGGAGCACGTTCTGGCCGGGACTGGCCGTGTTCCCCGGAACGAACCTGGCTCCGCACTGGGACGCCACCGATGCGTACATCCCCGGCTTGTCGGGGACGCTGATCGAACATCTCGGCCCCCCGTACCGGCTGGTCACGGTAGATGAGGACACCGCTATGGTCGGCGACGGCCGCCGGTGGTCGGTGATCGGTGCCGGGCGCGTGCAGGTGCTCACGGAGGGGGGGCCGACGGATCACCGGGCCGGCGAGTCCTTCGAGGTGGACCTGGCCAGCGCACCGACCCGCCGCTAGGGGCGGGCGCCGTTGGTTCGTCGGTCGTCCGGGGACCGCGCGCTAGCATGGGGCGCGTGATGGCAGAACGCGCTCTCACCGCCCGCAGCCCACTCTCCGAACGCGCCCCCGAGGTGATTCGCCTCCTGAAGGAGGCGTACCCGAACGCCACGGTGGCCCTGAAGTTCTCGAACCCGCTCGAGTGCCTGATCGCGGTGATCTTGTCGGCGCAGTCCACCGACAAGAAGGTGAACGAGGTCACCGAGATGCTGTTCCGGAAGTACCGGACCCCGGAAGACTACCTGCGGGTCCCCGAATCCGAGCTCGCCGTCGACCTCAAACCCACCGGGTTCTTCAACCAGAAGACCAGGGCGGTACGCGGCGCGTGCCGGATGATCGTCGAGGAGTTCGACGGGCGGGTACCGGACTCGATCGCCGATCTCGTCAAGCTCCCGGGCGTGGCCCGAAAGACCGCCAACATCGTCCTCGGCAACGCCTATCCCGAGAAGCTGCTGACCGATCCCGACGCCGGCGTGGCCGTCGACACCCACGTCCGCAGGGTGTCTCAGCGGCTCGGGTTCACCGACCAGAAGGACCCGAACAAGATCGAGCGCGATCTGATGGCGATCCTCCCGCGGGAGGACTGGTTCGGCTTCACCTACGTCCTGATCGACCACGGCCGAGCCATCTGCAAGGCCCCAACGCCCCACTGCGAGGAGTGCCCGGTGAACCACCTCTGCCCGTCGAGCCGAGTCTAGGC
>CALAEC010000092.1 GCA_937890785.1 uncultured Actinomycetes bacterium | reverse complement strand
GGAGAGTTATCAGATGGCTGACAACGAGAGGAACGAGCTGAACCGCCGGGAGTTCTTGCGCAAGGCCGCCATCACCGGGGCCGTGGCCTGGGCGGTGCCCGTGATTCAGTCCGTGGCCGCCACCCCCGCGTATGCCCAGACGCAGACCCCGGTCACGCCTCAGTGCGAGCACTCCCCGCCGAATCCACCGGCGGAGATCGCCGGGGAAGACTGCATGTCCACCTGTAAGGCCGCCTGTGGGACGGCATCCGGGTGTGGGAACATCTGCTGCTCCAACCGGCCCGGCTGCCCATGCGCCTCGGGAGTGTGTTGCGACAACGCGTGCAATCCCGCCGCGTGGAGCTGCGTAGGCGGATCCCCGGTCTTCGCCGGCTGCTAGAAGCTCGTCACTCGGACGGAAGGACCCGCTCCGCGAGCAATTCTGCTCGCTCGACGGCGGTGCCTCCCTCGAGGAGATAAGCCTCAGTCTCCGCAGCGACCCGCGAGAGGAGAATCACACCCCTATCCCCATAGCGGAACAGGTTGAACGCGTTGGCCGCCATGCCCTCAACGGCAGCAGCCCGGCTCAAGGGGGTCAGTCGCGGGGCGCCCTCACGGTCCTCGCCGAGAAAGACGACAGATCCGGCCTGGGTCGGTCCGCCTACTGTCGCGCCTGCATCCTCCGGGCGAACGAACCGCTGGCGAAGGTGATCACCGAGATCGAAGCCGCGGTCTTCCAGCCGCGGCTCCAGCTCCGGGAAGTACCGCACGATCGTTGACTCACGAACGCCGATGCGCTTCTCGAAGGGGTACACCCGACTGGTCACCGGATCGATTGCTCCGACATCGTCCGAGAGGTAATCGAAGCCGCGCTGGAGCAGCGCCAAGACGAGCGAAGATTTCCCGGCCTCGGGCGGACCGGGCAAGAGGAGCGCCCGTCCGTCCCTGACCACCGCGCCCGCGTGGAGGATCAAGTAGTCGCGGGCCCTCTCGGGAACGTGGGCATGGATGTCCCACCGAGCGTATTCGAACAGCGCCCCCTGTGAGCGTTCCTTCTTCCGAATGACTTCATCCCGGAAGTAGGAGAACTGCGGCTCCCGGTCGTCGGCGTCCCCCTCCTGGATATAGACCCAGACTGGGATGGACTCGAAGTCCAGCTTCGGTCGAACGAACGGCGCCAGGTGCCAGCGGAGCGCCTCCGAGAACGCTCCCTCCACGGACTTGACGTTGAACGCCACGGAGAGCAGCCGATAGTGATCTTCCGCGACCCAACCTGGGTCGAATGGCTCCCCTCAGCCGCCCTCCTCGGCCGGCTCGACCACGGGCTCGTCCGTCACGCCCTCACCTCCCTCATCATCCGGGAGGCGACCGTGCGGACCAGTTCGATTCCCTGCTCGGGGGATGACATCACGAGCAGGGACACCGGCTTCTCCTCCAGCAGGTTCCGGATCAGGATGAGGGCCCGGTCCTCCCACACGTGCAGGTTCAGGCACGCCTGGGTGAATCGGAAGAGGGCGTCGGCTGCATTCAAGGGCTCCAGATGGGCCTCTGCCCCCTGCCGAATCTCAGGGAAGACCACCCAGCCGAGAGGAACGGGCGCGGAGAACTGACTCCCCAGTGTCTCCGGAAGGACGGGGTGCCGCTGCATGGCTGATCGGGCCCAGTCCGAACCCTTCGCCCGTGACCTGCCAACCGGAGGGGGGACCTGTGGGAAGAGGCTCAGGTCGTCCGCATCGATGAGGAGGGGAAGGCCAGCAGGATGGATCCTGAGCAGGATCGGGTCAACGTTGATGAGTTCGTCGCCCAGGTATTCCGCCCCGGCACGGGTCAGCAGCCCTGCAAGCGTCGGCAACCTCGGAGTCGGTGGGCCCGGCAGGACGAGGGCTGAACCGTTCAAGGAGACAGCGGCCGCGCGAACGCGCAGGTACTCGTTCGACGCCTTGGTGGCCGTATCCCGGACGAAGCCAATGAATCGTCCAGCCATCTGCTCCATGTCGCGGCCTTTGAAGATGGGCATCGTCCCGAAGTAGAGGGTCAGCTTCCCTCGAGCCACTTTTCCGCCAGGCATCCGTCGCTCGACTCCACAATCCGCTGAGAAGAAGGCTTCGTGCTCGCCAACGGCTTCCTCGACCCGATACCGTCCGAGGTAGCCACGCAGGACCGAGAGGAACCCGGGGTCAGTGGACCGCAGGGCCACGCTGGCTCCCTCAATCACATAGCGATCCGTCGCGACCCAACTGAGCCGCTCGAGTTTCTCCTCTCACTCGTTGAGCGGCCGGGCGGCGGCCTCGGTCTCGGACACGGTCACCCCCTTCCTCGATATTCCGGATCGGTCGGGACAGGCGACTACCATACCAACGTGGGCGTGAAGCTCCTGGTGGTCGATCCACAGCCGTTCTTCTGCGAGGCCTTGGCCGCCGCCATGGACGGCTCGGACGAGGTCGAGGTGGTCGGCTGGACCACCGACGAGCTCGAGGCCGACCGGCTGGCCTCACGGCACTCCCCCGACGTGGTCCTGACCGAGCTCGAGCTGGCCGGCGGGTCCGGACTCAGCCTGACCCGGCGACTGGCCGACGGGATCGCGGTGATCGTCCTCACCCGCG
>CALAEC010000091.1 GCA_937890785.1 uncultured Actinomycetes bacterium | reverse complement strand
TCGGTGGGCGCCGTGGACTTGAGAAGTCACCGTCGGCGAGGAAGGCTAACCGACGAGGACCTGCGGATCAGCGATTAGTCGGTCGCGGATAACGTATGCCGTGCTCCCAAAGCACCAGCCTGGCCGGGGGAATCTTGGGCCACCCGCGGTCGCCGACTTGGGCTGCGGTGAACTCCGCCCTGCTGGGGCGGGAACGGTGATTGGCAAGTCGGTGACCAGGGCTCCGGCAGACGAAGGAGGCCCGGGGCCGCATTTTCACAATCTCTCGCGGAATCTTTGCGGAATCAGCCGGAGGGTCCAGGGGGACCTCAGCTCGAGAGACCGCCCCCGACCTGCTGCGATGCATGTGGGCGCTGGTGGTTTCGAACTACCGACCTCCGCCTTGTAAGGGCGCTCCTTGGTAGATCGTCTACCTGCAGAAACGGGCGAGTGACTGGTCAGCGACAACGTCAAGAGCGTCAGCGTTGGCACCGGGCAGCACCTTCTGGCACACGTGGTGCTTCCTTTTTGCTTGCTCGGCTTGGGGGACCGGAGAAAGAGGCAGTAATGATGACCATCCCCTCGAGTGGCACGCGTGCGGCATGCCGTCCAGGCCGGGGCGGCCGTCACTGCCTCGTGCCCGGCGACCACGTCAGCGTTCCCCTGAACGCGGATCAGGCCAGGGAAGACGGGGCGTCGAGGGCCCCGATCACGATGACGAACACGATCACCCCGAGGACGAATCCTACGGACGGTCTCCTTTCGCTATCGCTCCTTTCACTCTCATCTCCCTCGCTCCCTCGGATGGGAGGGAAGCGTGACGGGTCGGGTTCCTTCGTCGGCGGCTTCCTGGTCGTCTCGCGATCCCCACGCCGAGGTCTGCCAGTTGTCCTTCGCGTCAGCCGGCGGGAGCAGAGGCGGAAGCGGCATCTCCAACAGTCGCGATAGCGCGTGAACGTAGGGCTCGTATATCCTGCGGAACTGCCCGAGGCGCTCCACCGCATCAGGCTGGAGCCTCACCTCCGCCGCCTCCAGCCCTTTCCTCAGGCCGGGCCATTCCGAGCTCGGCAGGCGGTCACCGGGGGGAGGCTCCGGCGGCGTTCGCAACACGGCGGCCAGGTCGACCACGGCATGCCGCGCCATGGCGAAGGTCCGTCGGGACTGCCATGTAGAGACCCCATCGACCCCCGCCAATCCCAGCGCGGACAGGTCCAGGATGGTGGTGAGAGCGGACAGCCACGACTGGTTGTCGTGCTGGGAACGGAAGAAGGCCAGGAGCGGATAGGAGAGGTGACTCTCCAGCAACTCGGCAGACCAGTACTCCCAGTCCGCCAGGAGCCCGTTGACCGAGTCAATCCCCCCATGCCTTCCCGCTCGCCGGAGGAGCTCCACAGCGCTGGGGGGTGAACCGGCCCACTGGTCCAGCATGGAGATCCGCACCTCCCGCCGGGAGAACGCCTGGTACAGCACGGGGAGGTACGCGATGACCATGGCCAGGAAAGCGAACCCGGTTCCGGCCTCGACCGCGACGATCGCTCTGCCCGGTGCGGAGGCGGGACTCACATCGCCCATCCCAAGGGTCACGAACGTGGTTGCGCTCATGTAGAGGTGGGTGGTCAGGTCGGCCCGGGTGTCGGGAGAGATCGGGGTGCCTAGTCCCCATTGGACCAGCGCGAACCCCAGGACCACACCGACTGCCCACAGGGCCAGGAGGGCCAACAGCGTGAGCGGGGCGAAGACGCTCAGGTAGTTCTCCCGACGGTTCCCCGGACGCTTTCGACGGCCGACCGCGCTCCAGACGCGCCAGACGCTCCGGAAGAACATCCGGGTGAGACGGACCCGGCGGGAGACCCGGCGGGGAAGGACGATGGTCTCGAACGCCTCCCAGAGCACCAGGACGATGACGAATACCCCCACCGGGGTGGCGATCACGTGCACGCTGTGACCTCTCCTCGCTCTGAGATCAGCCCTGCGCGCTCAGGACCGATATCGGTCCAGCCGGAGCTATCGAGGCGGCGATTGCCAGAGACTGAGGATGTTTCCCTCCGGGTCCTTGAACCAGGCACCCTTCTCTTCACCGAAGGTCGCGATGCCTTTGGCGTCCGTCTTCAACCCTTCCATGTCGTACTGCTCAAAGGTCCGCCCCTGGAGGTCAATTCGTCGACCGTCGCTTCGATGTCCGGTACCTGCCACCCGATAAGGGTGTGCTGGGCGGTCCCGGCGTATTGCGTCGGATACAGGTTGAAGACTCCGCTCCCACTCTTGTAGCTGATCCCGTTGGGATCATCGACGGCCACCGTGAAGCCGAGGACGTCCTCGTACCAGCGACGGGTCTTCTGAAGATCCTTGGTGGGGATCATGGTCGCCGCCTCGTAGTCACCCAGCATGGAAATCCTCCCTTCGGGGGCCGGAGCGGCCCTCGTCTGGTCATTGAAGCCCCGGCCGCGGGAAGCGTCAACTCCCGGCTACATTGCGTGTAGGGCGATGCCGGTACGAACTCTGCGGAACAGCTACCTAGCTGGCGGTTAGTCGCCAGGGAGAGAATCAGGTCGGAGGGAGACCGATGAAGGCGTCCGGCATCGAGGCATGGATGCCCCAGTTCGATGTCTCCGAGCTCCACGAACGGAGGGTTGAAGCCCCTCCCCACGAGACCTACGCCGCTCTCCGGCGGATCGACCTCGCCGCATCTTCGCTGGTGCGCGTGCTCTTTGCCGCCCGCGGCCTTCTGGTCCCGAGACGCCGCCGCGCATACACCATCGACGGCCTTGTTGCCGCGGGGTTCACGCTGCTCCACGAGAGGCCGGGGAGCGAGATCGTCCTCGGCCTCACCGGGAGGTTCTGGCGGCCGTCCGGTGGTCTCGTCCGGCTCACACCCGCGGAGTTTGCGTCCTTCGCGGCACCGGGGTCGGCCCAGGCCGTCTGGAACTTTCGAGTCGCGCCGGCTGGGCGTGGCTCCTTGATCTCCACGGAAACGCGGGTGCGCGGCACCGACGCTGCGGCGCGCCGGGCATTCAGGCGCTACTGGCGGGTGGTGGGACCGTTCAGCGCCCTGATCCGGCGACGCACCTTGGCCCTCGTCGGCGCGGAGGCGGAGCGCAAACGCTAATGACTCAGCAGTCAGAGTGGAGACCCGACCGATCGGGACGTTACGTTGGTTCCTGCCCGAAGGGCGAGGAGGCGGACATGACCCAGGCCAACGCGATCATCGTTCGGATACGAAAGGAACAGCAGGAGGAGTTCGAGCGCCTGTTCGAGGCCGAGGAGCTTCCCATCTGGGACGAGTTCGTCTCGGCCGGTAAGTTCCTGGCGGCCCGATTGGCCAGGGTGGAGTACGGGAGCGAGGAGCGCGACGACGTGGCCCTCTACCTCATCTACGCCGAGGTACCAGGCATGGCCGAGCACAGCCAGCATGACCGGGACCCACGGTTCACCTCGTACCTGGAGAAGGCCCGGACCTTCCAGCCGGAACCGCCGTCTGTTTTCGGTGGCGACGTTCTCTTTTCTCGGTAGCGAGCGAGACGGTCTCTGACTGCATGCGCGGGGTGGGCGCTGAAGGAGTCGAACCTTCCACCTCCGCCTTGTAAGGGCGGAAGCGGTCGATCTCGTGACCTGCGGAAACAGCTCAAAGGGCCCGCTGACCAGCGGATTCGAGTGCTCATCGTTTCGCAACGTTGCCCATCGTTTCGCCTCCCTTCGCGGGACCGTTGCGGGACCACAGGGTCGCGTGTGAGCCTCCCTGCGGCGGCCGCCAGCCTCTGCTAGTCTTTACTCATGAAGCCGAAAGTAAAGAGAAGGAAGCGCGGATTCACCCGCCTGTCCAGTAAGAACCAGGCCACCATCCCGGCGGACGTGGTCAAGGCCGCCGGTCTGCGTCCGGGCGATGAGCTGAAGGTGCGGTCCGACGGCCCCGGCAGGGTAAGCCTGTCTCGCACGGACCGGGTGCTCGATGAGTTCGTGGGCGACCTGAGTGGGGTGTACCCCGACGGGTACCTGCGCGATCTCCGAGCCGAATGGGACTGAGCGTCCTCGACTCGAGCGTGATCATCGCGTTTCGGGACGCGACCGACGCTCACCACGAAGCCGCCGTCGCCGAGGTGCGCCGGGCGGCATCAGCACATGGCCTCGTGGCGCCGGCCGTCGCGTACGCCGAGGTTCTCGTCGGGGCGTACCGGGCGCGCAAGGCCCGGCAAGCTGAACGCTTCTTCGAACAGGCCGTCCGCGTCGAGCCTCTCACCCAGGACATCGCTCGAACCGGAGCGCGTCTGCGGTCCCGCCACGGCCTCCCCCTGCCCGATTCCCTCATCATCGCCGCCGGGCTCGAGCTGGATGCCGACGAGATCCTCACGGCGGACGAGCGGTGGCGTCGCGTCGACCGTCGCGTCCGCGTTCTGGGCGCGGTCCCCAGGTCGGGAGGTCGTCGAGGCTCCCAAGGGACCCGTTGACCAACGGATCCGAGTGCTCATCGTTTCGCAACGTGGCCCAGCGTCTTGCGGATGCCATGCCGCGACGAGGTCTCGTCACTCGATTGCTCGGTCTTTCGTCCTGATCCTTATGCGAGGAGCAGCAGCCTAAGGGTGCGATGGCGGGTGTCGGTATGTTCCAGATGAACCACCGAGGAGGAGGGTCTATTCAGCCTAGCGGCGGAAGAAATGGAGCGGCCGCGATCTCCGCCCCTGCGGGGCGGGAGAGGTGCCTTCGGGCCCGGCGAGCAGGGCTTTCTCGCTCTCGGACACCCTTGATCGCGATCGCTGGTGATTCTCGTGTGGCACGTCTGTGCCACGCGGAGGTCCCACGCAGGCCGGCTAAGCCCAGAACACAGCCCTCGACCAGCATGTTTTCCGTGGGCGCTGGTGGTATCGAACCACCGACCTCCGCCTTGTAAGGGCGCTTCCTGGCAGGTCCCCTACCTGCGCAAGCACGCATCGGCCCAGGTCAGAGCAGCATCAGGGTTCGAATCGCTCCTGTCCCTTGCCGTCGGATTGAATGAGTTGTGCGTACTTTTTGCTTAATCTGCTTGGGGCTGTCAGCGAGCCAACTCCGGGGTATCTGGGTCGGGTCTGAATCGGAGGACCGACTCCCACAATCGACAAGTCGAGGTCCGACTGGAGGCTCAGGCCGTGGAGGTGAGCCCCCACGTTCCATCCTGACGGGACGGTGCTGCGTTACGCAATCGCCCTTGGCCGGCGGGGTGGTTCGTCTTGTCATGCGGGAACCCACCCGGAGGCGGCTACGCGCTGACGAGTTCCCGGGTCGGCGCGTCACGGGGTCCGCTCTCGAATCCAAGCACTCCGTTCCCGATCGCCCATCACGGATCCCCCCCAGATCTCCCCGGGGGAATGAACCGTCGACCTCCCCGCACCGAAATACCTGTAGGCGGCGACGAGGCAGTCCGCATTGCCCGCTTGGAGACGGCTGAAACCGATGCTCTTCTGTGGAGGTGAGCGATGAACTCCGGCCGGAAAGCATTCCTCTCTCTTCTCGTCCTCGGCGCCATCCTCGCCACCGCCACGCCGGCCCTCGCGGCCGTATCGGTCACCCGAGCCGAGCTGAGTGGCACGCGGCTGCGGGTCGAGGGCGGTGGCGCGGTCCCCAACGCGTCGATCTCGATCGACGGGACGGTCATGGGCCAGGCCGACGGAGCCGGCAGCTTTCGCATCGAGCGAGACCCGTTCACCTCCTCGACCTGCTCGATCACCGTGAGCGACGGGGCCACCTCGACGTCGGCGACGCTCGCCGGATGCACCCCGAGCTCGGGGGAGGACCAGACGGGAGGTATCCAGATCGTGCGTGGTGGCGCCGGGGAGGGGAGGGTCACATCTGAGCCGGCGGGGATCGACTGCAACGTCGCGACCGGTGGTCCCAGCTGCTTCGCCCCCTTTCCCACCGGCACCCGGGTGAAGCTGGAGGCCCGAGCCGCCCCCGGGTCGGAGTTCCGCGGTTGGGCTCTGACCAGCAGCTGCCGAGAGGCGGCCAACGTTACGGTGGGCACAGGGCTTCATTCCTGCCAGCCGGTGTTCTTCCTCAAATAGTCGGCCGCTTCCAGGAGAGAACCAGACCACCACCCGAGCGGTAAGCGCATCGCTTGCGGATCGGGAGCCTCATTCGAGGACAGCGGGTGGGTGTCGCTGGGGGGATTTGAACACCCACGGGCTAACCCGGCGTAGGTCAGGCGGTATCGCACA
>CALAEC010000090.1 GCA_937890785.1 uncultured Actinomycetes bacterium | reverse complement strand
CCGCCCGGGGGAGCGCTGGCTACCGCCCCCGCTCCGGGGAGGTGGCGGGCCCGACGTGGGTCCGCAACCACGTGTTGATGGGCTTGGAGAGGCGGAAGAACTCGACGATCCGATCCTTCGCCCGAGCGGTCCCTAGCCATGCCCCGGCCGGCCACTCACGCCACGTGATCAGGCCCTTGTGCCGGAGTAGCTCGATGCGCGGATGGTCCCTGGGATAGCCGCGCGGAGCGGTCTTCAGGATGTCGTGGCCTGTGACCTCGAGCCCGGCCGCCCTGGCCTCGGCCATCAGGCCCGCCAGCTCGCTCCCCGACCGCTCGCGATCCACGGCTTTCCGGTACCGGTCGATCTGATCCGGTGCCATCTCGTACATGCCTGATCCGGCGCCGAGGCCGTCCGCGGTCAGCTGAACGTAGCCGTCACCCACAACGGCAGCGATGTTCGTCTTGTACAGCGACTTGTCGGCGCTGAAGCGGATGTCTCGGTAGGGCCGGAAGATGCGCCACTCGCCCCACTCGGGCGCCAGCTCCTCGAGCAGCTCCTCCATCGGGGCTCGCACCATCCGGTCGTACACGTCGCGGTTCTGCTGCCAGTACGTCTTCGAGTTATCGGCCTCCAGCCCCTCGAAGAACTCCAGGGCTTCCACCGGCCAGCCTCGGAACGACATGGTCAGGCGAGTCTATCGGCGTCCCGGGTGGCCGTGGTTGCGGTGGTGGATACGCCATGCTCGGGCGAGAACCGCTGGAGCACCGCGTCGGAGAACCGCGGCCACACCTCGAGGGCCCACGACCCGAAATCGCGTTCGGACAGGCCCACCGCTCCCAGACCGACGTGCGGGTCGACCCACAGGAACGACCCCGAGCCCCCGAAGTGTCCGAACGTGTCGGGAGAATTGCGGGCACCGGTCCAGTGCGGCCACTTCCCGTCCCGGATCTCGAAGGTGAGACCCCATGGGTTCGGATCGAACCTCCCGACGTTCGGGAGCGTTCCGGCCAGCTCCGGGAACTGCGGAGTGGTCGCCAATCGCAACGTGGCCTCGGACACGAGCGTCGGTCGCAGCAGCTCCCTCGTGAACGCCAGGAGATCCGAGACGGTGCTCAACACAGCACGGGCCGGCGACCCCCGCAGAAGCGTGTGTTCCATCCCAAGCGGCTCCAGGACGCCGGCATGGAGGTAGCCCTCGAACGGCATGCCCGCTCTCGATGCCAGATGGTCGGCGAAGCGCTCGATCCCGGTGTTCGAGTAGATCCTTCGGCGCCCCGGTGGGGCGATCACGGCATCGCCGTCGAATGCCAGGCCGGACGCGTGCGCCAGCAGGTGGCGGACCGTGGAACCTGGTGGCCCGGCGGGCTCGTCGAGGTCGATCGTCCCCTCCTCCAGGGCGACCAGCGCCGTCATCCCCACCAGCAGCTTGCCGACGGAGGCGATCCGGATCACCCGGTCGGGATCGCCGGCAGCTCCCAGGGTCCGCTGGGCATCCGTGACCCCGACGGATGCGGCATCGACCGGCCAGTCGGCCACCAGAGGGGAAAGGTCGTCCACCGTGTCTCCCATGGGAGTCACGTCCCGGTCGCACCGACCTTCGGCTCGTCCAGCGTGACCAGACCTCCCGGCTCGGTCCGGGCCAGCACCAGGGAGGTCAGGGCGCGCAGGACGCCTCCCAGCTCCTGGATCCGGAGAACCAGGTCGCGCAGCTGGCCGGCGTCCGCCTCGGCGATGAGGTCGTACGGCCCGACCACTCGTTCGACCCGACGCACGCCGGCGATCCCACCGACGAGATGGGCCAGGGTACGGGCGGATCCGGGCTCCGTCTGGATCAGGATGTATGCCTTCACGGTCTCTCCTTCGTCTCTGGCCGGATGAGAGAGCCAACCGTTGAGGCGGTCGGCGTATTTCCGGTCGGTCCCGGCGGCGTACGATCGCCGTGGTGGCCTACGACGAGGACCTCGCGGATCGCATCCGGGACCTGATCACCGGCGAGTCTGACCTGACCGAGAGGAAGATGTTCGGCGGCCTCGCGTTCCTGATCGGCGGGAACATGGCCGTGGCGGCCAGCGGGCAGGGTGGGCTATTGGTCCGCGTCGACCCGGCGGGGTCGGACGAGCTCGTGGCGACGACGAGCGCCCGACCCATGGAGATGCGTGGGCGCTCGATGCGGGGTTGGCTGCGGGTCGCCTCGGAGGACGTCCGCACGAAGACGCAGCTGGCGAAGTGGGTCACGCTCGGGACGACCTACGCGCGCTCGCTCCCACAAAAGGGCTAACGGAGGCGCATTCCCAGGCCGGGGCCCCGGTTTTCCCTCTGCGCAGCCGGAAACCGGGTCTTGACCGAGAACCGCTGATTTGTGACGATTCGGCCGACCGAGAAGAGGAGGCGTGAGATGGCCGACCGCGGGAACGAGG
>CALAEC010000089.1 GCA_937890785.1 uncultured Actinomycetes bacterium | reverse complement strand
GAGGGCCTGAACATCTTCCGGTTCAGCGGGAGTGAGACGGCGGGCGCGATGCGGGTCCCGCACCTCAACCCGCAGACGCAGGAGTTCTCGCTCTAGCTCGTCTCTGTGGCGTGAGGGGTGGGCTCAGGCCCACCCCTCACGGCTTCCCGTCTCCAGGCCGGTCTCGCACGTAGAATCGCGTGGTGGACCGGCTGCTGATCACCGGGGGCCGCCGCCTGGCGGGCCAGATCGCCGTGGGCGGGGCCAAGAACTCGGCGCTGAAGGTCATGGCCGCGTCGCTCCTCGCCGAGGGGCAGACGGGGATCCGGAACGTCCCCAACATCGCCGACACCCGGACCATGGCCGAGGTCCTGGGGCGGCTCGGCGCAGGGGTGGAACGCCGGGACGGCTCGCTCACGATCGACGCGTCCGGGCCCCTGGGGCTGGAGACGCCGTACGAGCTGGTCCGGCGGATGAGGGCCTCGATCCTGGTGCTGGGGCCCATGCTGGCCCGGACGGGACGGGCCCGGGTGGCCATGCCCGGCGGCTGCAACATCGGCCGGCGGAAGATCGACCTCCACATCCGGGGCCTGGAACGGATGGGCGCGCAGTTCTCCTACGACCACGGGTACCTGGTGGCCGAGGCCGCCTCGCGGCTCCAGGGGGCGGTGGTCTCGCTCGACTTCCCGAGCGTCGGGGCCACGGAGAACATCATGATGGCCGCGGTCTCGGCCGTGGGCACGACCGTGATCGAGAACGCCGCACGAGAGCCCGAGCTCCAGGATCTGGCCGACTTCCTCGTCGCTATGGGTGCCCGGATCGAGGGCGTGGGCACCCCCACGATCGAGATCGTGGGCGTCGACAGCTTCACCCCGACCGTGCACCCGGTCATCCCGGACCGGATCGAGGCCGGCACGTTCGCCCTGGCCGCGTGCGTCACGCGGGGCGACGTTTCGCTCCGGGGGGCTCGGGCCGATCACCTCGACCTGGTCCTGGCCAAGCTCGAAGAGGCCGGGGCCTCGATCTCCGTCGAGGAGGCGGGCGTTCGGGTGGCAATGGATCGTCGGCCCAGCGCCGTCGATCTGGTGACGTTGCCGTATCCGGGGTTCCCGACCGACCTCCAGCCTCCGATCATGGCCCTGCTGGCCACCGCCGAGGGCACCAGCATCATCACCGAGAACGTGTTCGAGTCCCGGTTCATGTTCGTGGACGAGCTGAACCGGATGGGGGCCGACATCCGCACCGAGGGCCACCACGCGGTGGTCCGCGGCGTGGACCGGCTGTCCTCGGCGCCGGTTCGGGCCCTGGACCTGCGGGCCGGGGCGGCCCTGATCCTGGCGGCGCTAGGCGCCGACGGCGTCACCGAGATCGCCGACATCGGGCACGTCGATCGGGGGTACGAGGACATCGACTCGAAGCTGTCGGCCCTCGGGGCCGAGGTCAGCCGGCAGCCCTCGTTCCAGCCAGCGTTCTCCCCGTGAGGGGAGCCCGGGCCGCGGCGCTCGCCGCGCTCCCGCTGGTCGTCCTCGGCCCCGTCGCCACCGCCCAGCCCGACCGACGCGCCCTCCTGTTCCTGGTGGACGACCTCACGTTCGAGCGAGCCCTGTCGGACCCGTCGATCGGCCCGCTCGCCCGGGCGGGTGGCATCGGCCTGATGACGAACGCCGATCCGGTCGAGCCCCCCGATCTGCCGTCTCTCACCGTCTCGAGGGTGCCCGCGGACGGCACGGGTCGCATCCCCGCCGCTCTCCTCGAGGAGGAGGGCGAGGTGCTGGTGATCGTGGCCGTGACCGGCGCGAGCGAGGGCGTGGCCACGCCGATGGTCATGGCCCGAGGCTCGCCGGCGGAGCTGGTTGAGGCGACCGGGCCGCCGTCCGGCCTGACCTCGGAGACCACCCGACGGAACGGCGTCGTCTCGAACCTCGACGTCGAGCCGACGATCCGTGCGTTTCTCGGCCTGCCCACGGACGACGGGCCGGGCTCGCCGATCCGGGCGGAGGGCGAAGCGCCGACGGCGCTGGTGGAGCGGTACGACGACTGGCGGCGGTCCGCGGCGCCGGTGGGGATCACGGTGCTGGTCGTGGCCCTGGCCTCGTTGGCCGTGGCCCTTGTCGTGATCGTGGGGGGCTGGACCGGTCCGGCCCGGGCGGTTGTGGTCTGGGTCCTGTTCTCCGAGGCGATGCTGGTGGCCCTCCTCCCGGCCGGCCTGCTCCCCGACCTCCGGACGGCCGTCGTCCTCCCGGCCGTGGCGGTGCTGGGCGCGATCCTGACGGGCGCGGCACTGGCCAGCGCCCGGAGAAACTCCTCGCGTCCGGTGGCGATCATCGCGGGGGTCGGGCTGGCCGTGGTCGTTCTGGACGCCGCGCTCGGATGGCCGATGGGGGTCACGCCGTTCCTCGGAGGCAGCGCGCTGGAGGGCGTCCGGTTCTTCGGGCTCGGCAATCCCTCGGCGGGGATCGTGCTGTCCGGCGCCGTGATGGTGGCGGCGTTCCTCCGGCCGTGGTCGGGGGTGATCCTGCTCCTCGGTGCTGCGCTCTTCGCGGGGCTGCCGTTCCTCGGCGCCGACCTCGGCGGCGGGCTGACGCTGTTCGCCGTGGCCGCGCTCTGGTACGCGCTCCGGGTCCGGGCCCGGTTCGGGTGGCGAGAAGCCGGGCTGGTCGCCGCGGCGCTCGTCACCGGCGCGGCGCTCCTGGTCGTGGCCCACACCGCGTTCCCGTCGCCGGCCGAGCACGTGGCCCGAACGGTGGAGGGGGCCGGTCCCCTCGACCTGACGCGGGTGTTCCTCGACAGGCTTCGGGCGAACGTGGAGGCCACCTCGACGGTCCCCGCAGCCTGGCTCGCGGTGGTCGGGCTTCCGGGGTGGTTGTTGCTGGTCTGGCGGCGGCCGGGTCGATTCCGAGGCCCGCTCGAGGCCGACGATGCCTGGCGGCACGCGGCCGCGACGCTGGCCGTCGGTGGGATGCTGGGGTACGTGCTCAACGACACCCACGCCATGGCCGCGGTGGTCTTCGTGTTCCTGTCCGCGGCCGTGGTCGTTCCGACCCTTCGATGGACGAACGGCTGAGGCCGCCCTGGGCGCCGTGGGAGGCGATCCCGGTGGTGGTGGCCGCGATCGCCGCCTCCACCGTGGCCTCGGTGGCCTTGGTCGCCGGCTTCGGCAGCCCCGGCGGACCGGCCCTCCTCCTGTCCGCGATGGCCTTCCAGGGCGCGTTGGCGGTGTTCACGGTGGCGTGGATCGGCGTTCGGTACCGGGGGTGGGTGCCGGCCCTCGGCCTGCGGGCGTCCCGGCCGGAGCGCGAGGTCGTGTTCGGGGCGCTCCTGGGCGGGATGCTGTGGTTCGGCCTGAACTACCTGGTCGGGCCGGTGGTGCTGCTGGTGTGGCGGGCCGTGACCGGCCGTCTGCCCCCGACCCCCAACCAGCTCCCCGGTGTCGACTTCGGTCCGGTCGAGATCGGGATCGGGGCGGTGCTGCTGATCCTGGTCACCCCGGTCGCTGAGGAGCTCTTCTACCGTGGGCTGCTGTTCGGGTCGCTGTGGCCACGCGTCGGCACGGGGTGGGCGGTCGTCATCTCCGCCTCACTGTTCGGAGCGTCCCACTTCGCCGGGGGCGCGGTGCTGGTGCCGATCCTGTTCGTGTTCGGTCTGGTCCAGGCGCTGGTGTTCCGGTGGCGTCGCTCGCTGGTGGCGCCGATCGCGGCCCACGGCGCCTTCAACCTGATCGCGCTCGTTCGGATCCTCCTGGATCGAGCGTGAGGGCCCGCGGGTCGTCGCTCGACGAGGTGGCCGAGGCCCTGGCGGGAGGGGGCGCAGTGGCGTTCACTGGCTCCGGGATCTCCGCCGAGTCCGGTATCCCCACGTTCCGCGATCCCGGCGGCATCTGGGATCGCTTCGATCCGTCCGAATTCGGGACGTGGGACTCCCTCATGGACATGGCCATGCACCGGCCCGAGGCGCTGGCGAAGTTCCTGGCCGAGCTCCGGAGCACGTTCGCGGCCGCAACCCCCGGGAGGGCACACCGCGCGCTGGCCCGGCTTGAGGAGGCCGGGATCGTCGACGCCGTGGTGACCCAGAACGTCGACGGGCTGCACCAGGCGGCGGGCAGCCGCAGGGTCGTGGAGCTGCACGGGTCGTTCGCCCGCACGGTGTGCCTCCTGTGCGGCGGGCGTGACGAGGTCGGCCGGGAGGCGTTCCTGGCCGAGCTGGATCGCGCCGTGGTGGGCCTTCGCTCGGCGTTCGTGCCGAGTCTGGCGTCGCTGCTGCCCCGGTGCTGGCGGTGCGGCGGCCCGGCCCGGCCCGACTTCGTGGCATTCGGCGATCCCGTGCAGGACTTCGGCGCGGCCGAGGACCTGGTCAGGCGATGCCGGGTGCTGCTGGTGGTGGGCACGTCCGGCGAGGTGTACCCGGCCGCCGAGCTCCCCGAGGAGGCCGGACGGTCGGGCGCCACGGTGATCGAGGTGTCCCTCGGTCCGACCAGCCTCCGGTCCGACCTGCGGCTGCGGGGCCGGGCCGGCGAGATCCTTCCGGCCCTGGTAGATCGGGTGCTCCGCGCGGCCGGCTGACTCCGCCGGGGTCCCCCGAACGGTGCTTTACTTCGGGCGATCAGGAGGAGCGATGCACGAGTTCCCCAGCGAGGCGTGGCTGGCCGAGTACGTGGATCGGATCAACTCGAGCCCCGCCTACCGCGAGGCCGCGGCCACGTGGGAGGGCGACGTGGCGCTGGTGGTCGAGGCCGAGCCGGACAAGGGTGTCGCCGAGGACGTGTGGATGTGGTTCGACCTGTGGCACGGCGACTGCCGCGCGGCGCGGATCGTCCCGCCCGAGGAGGGGGGCCGGGCCCGGTTCGTGGTCCGAGCCCCGTACTCGAGGTGGAAGGAGGTCATCCGCAAGGAGCTCGAGCCGGTCAAGGGGATGATGCAGGGGAAGCTCCGCCTGAAGGGCGACCTGCCCGCGATCGTCCGACACGTCAAGGCCGCGCGCGAGCTCGTGAATCTGGCCGGCACCGTCCCCACCGACTTCCCCGACGAGGCGGCCTGAGGGTGCGAGGCGTCGTCTTCGAGGACGTCTGCCGCGTGCGCGTGGACGACCTCGCCGAGCCGACGGTCGAGGAGCCCACCGACGCCATCGTGCGCATCACCACGGCGGCCATCTGCGGCTCGGATCTCCACTTCTATCACGGCAAGGCGCCGCTGCAGCCGGGCGATCCGATGGGACACGAGGGGATCGGCGTTATCGAGGAGGTGGGCCCGGCCGTGACGCGGTTCTCGCCCGGCGATCGGGTGGTCGTGGCATTCGACATCGTCTGCGGCGAGTGCTGGTTCTGTGAGAAGGGGCAGACGTCGCTGTGCGACCACTTCCGCACGCTCGGCATCGGGACGTTCGGCGGTGACCTCGGGGGCGCACAGGCCGAGCGACTGCGGGTGCCCGTGGCCGACACCAATCTGCTGCGGGTCCCCGACGGGATGGAGGACGAACGAGCCCTGTTCGTCGGGGACATCCTGACCACGGGGGTGTACGGCGCGGGGATCGCGGACATCGGGGCCCGAGACACCGTGGCCGTGGTGGGGGCCGGCCCGGTCGGGTTCTTCGCCGCCCAGGCGGCCCTGCGGCACGGCCCTCGTGAGGTGCTCGTGCTCGACCTGCGAGCCGACCGCCTGGCGCTGATGGAGAAGCTGGGGTTCACCACGATCAACGTCGAGGAGCGCAACGCCCAGTCGGCCGTGGACGAGGCCACCGGCGGACGCGGCGCTGATGTCGTGATCGAGGCCGTGGGCTCGGAGCCGGCATGGGAGACCGCGCTGCATGTGGTGCGTCGGGGTGGCACGCTGGTGGTCCTCGGCATGTACGTGTCCGAGCGTGTCGAGCTCCAGCTTGGGGTGGCCTGGAACCGGGCCGTGCGGTTCGTGTTCGCAGGAGTGACGCCGATCCACGCCTGGTGGGAGGAGGCCATGGCCGCCGTGGCCGACGGGTCCATCGATCCCCTCCCGATCATCTCGCACACGCTGCCGCTCGAGGACGCGTCGACCGGCTACGAGCTGTTCGACCGGCGCGAGGCCACCAAGGTCCTGCTCAAGCCGTGAGGGTCGAGTACGGCGATGCCGACCCGAACGGGCTGGCGTCGATGATCGGCGGTCTGATCGAGGCGAACCTGGCCGCGGACCCATCGCGGGGCCGGCTCCTGAGCCCGCAGGCGGTGGTCGGTATCGAGGCCCGCGACGCCGACGTGGCGTGCACGGTTCGGCTGTCGCCGTCCAACGTGCTCGTGTCGAACGGGCTGAACGGGAGGCCGGCGGTCGTGGTGCGCGCGGACACGGAGACGTTGATCGGCCTGACCACGGCGCCGCTGCGCCTCGGCTATCCGGACGCGCTCACCGCCGCGGGGCGAGCCGTCACCGTGCGGCTGCTCAAGCGCGACCTCACGGTGCGCGGCCTCCTGCGACACCCGGTCCTGGTGTCCCGGCTCACCCGGCTGCTCTCGGTGGCCTGACTGGTACGCTTCGACCGTGGACGTCGCCCGGGTCGTCGAGGGCGTGCTGGCGGGCGAGCGCCGCGCCGTGGCCCGGGCCATCTCGATGGTCGAGGACGGCGCCGACGGGCTCCCCGAGCTGATCGGCGGCCTGTACCCGAAGACCGGCACCGCCTACACCGTGGGGCTCACCGGTTCCCCCGGCGTGGGCAAGTCGAGCCTGGCTGCCGAGCTCGTCACCGCGGCCCGCGGGCGAGACCTGACCATGGCGGTCCTGGCCGTCGACCCAACCTCGCCGTTCACCGGCGGCGCGCTCCTCGGCGATCGGCTCCGCATGCAGTCGCACGCCACCGACCCACGCGTGTTCATCCGATCGATGGCCACCCGCGGCCACCTCGGTGGGCTGGCGCTGGCCGCGCCCGAGGCGGTCCGGGTCCTCGACGCCAGCGGGGCCGACCTGGTGATCGTGGAGACCGTGGGCGTGGGGCAGGCCGAGGTGGAGGTGGCCACGGCCGCCGACACCACCCTGGTGGTGGTGGCCCCCGGGTGGGGCGATGCGGTGCAGGCCTCGAAGGCGGGGATCCTGGAGATCGCCGACGTGTTCGTGGTCAACAAGGCCGACCGTCCCGGCGCCGGGGAGGCCGTGCGCGATCTCGAGGTCATGCTGAAGATGGGACCCGAGCTCGAGTGGACTCCGCCGGTGCTCCGCACCTCGACCCAGGCCCACGAGGGCATCGACGATCTGTGGGAGGCCATCGAGGCGCACCGGAAACACCTCGAATCGACCGGAGAGCTGGAGCGCCGGCGGCGCTCCCGGATCCTCCGCGAGGTCGAGGGCATGGCGTCGGAGCGGCTCCGGGCCCGGGCCGCAGAGCTGCTGGAGCGGGGCGCGCTGGAGACGCTGGCCGACGACCTGGTGGCCCGGCGGGTCGATCCCTATCGGGCTGCCGATATCCTGGTGGAGCGGATGGAGGCTCGATGAACACCGAGGAGTGGCGCGAGCGCTACCGCCAGGCAGGGGAGCGCGACGCCGACTTCGAGACGATCTCCGGCGAGCCGATCGAGCCCCTGTACACCCCGAAGGACGTGAAGGATCTCGACTACGAGCGGGACCTCGGCTACCCGGGGCAGTACCCGTTCACCCGGGGCGTGTACGAGACGATGTACCGCGGCCGCCTGTGGACGATGCGCCAGTTCGCCGGGTTCGGGACGCCCGAGCAGACGAACGCCCGCTACAAGTACCTGTTGCAGCAGGGTCAGGGCGGCCTGTCGGTGGCCTTCGACATGCCCACGCTGATGGGCCGGGACTCCGACGACCCGCTGGCCGTCGGGGAGGTGGGCGTGTGCGGCGTGGCCACCGACTCGCTGGCCGACTTCGAGACGCTGTTCCAGGACATCCCCCTCGGCGACATCACCACGTCCATGACGATCAGCGGTCCGGCGGCGGTGATCTTCGCGTTCTTCCTGGCCACCGCGGAGCGGCAGGGCGTCGACTGGAAGCTGCTCGACGGGACGCTCCAGACCGACATCCTCAAGGAGTACATCGCCCAGAAGGAGTGGATCTTCCCGCC
>CALAEC010000088.1 GCA_937890785.1 uncultured Actinomycetes bacterium | reverse complement strand
CCCACTGCGAGGAGTGCCCGGTGAACCACCTCTGCCCGTCGAGCCGAGTCTAGGCGCGGTCCGAGCGGCGGGTGAGTCCCCAGGCGGCCGGCAGGAGGCCCGCCGCGAGCATCAGCTTCAACAGGTCCCCGAGGACGAAGGGGTACAGGCCGAGCTCGAGGGCCTCGGCGGCCGGGACGTCGATCGACGCGGCCAGCCACGGCAGGCCCACCAGGTAGATCACGATGTTCCCCAGCAGCATCACGCCGAGCGATGATCGGATGCTCCGGTCCCACCCGCGATTCGCCAGCCAGCCGCACAGCGCCGCCGCGGCCAGGAACCCCCACAGGTACCCGCCGCTGGCCGTGGCCAGCGTGAGGCGCTCCAGCCCCCCCTCGCCCTCGGCGGCGAACGGCAGCCCCACCGCGATCTGGGCGAGGTAGAGGAGCAGCGTCAGGGCACCCAGCCGCCAGCCGTAGGCCGTTCCCACCACCAGGACCCCCAGGGTCTGCCCGGTGATCGGCACCGGCGTGAACGGCAGCACCACCACGACCTGGGCCAGGGCGGCGATCAGCAGGCTCCCGCCGAGCACGAGGGCCGCGTCGACGGCCAGGGAGCCGGCCCGGGTCCCGGGCCGGGGGAGGGTCTGGGCGAGCGCGGTCACGCGACCTCCTCGGTTCGAACGGCTCGTGCGAGTTGTAGTGGAGGGCGGGTGGGGGTGGCAAGTTCTAGCATCGCGGTGTGTCGGACGGGGACCACCTGCAGCGCAACCGAGCGACCTGGGACGCTGGGGCGCAGGAGTTCGTCGAGCCGGGGCGAGAGAACTGGGCCGGGGAGGAGCCGTCGTGGGGCATTTGGGGCGTGCCGGAGCGCGAGGCCGGCCTCCTCCCCGATGACCTCGAAGGCCGCGACGTCGTCGAGCTCGGTTGCGGCACGGGGTACGTCTCGGCGTGGCTGGCTCGTCGGGGCGCTCGACCGGTGGGGATCGATCTGTCGTGGAACCAGCTGGCGTCGGCCGCGACGTTCCAGCGCGAATTCGGGCTGCGGTTCCCCCTGGTCCACGGCGACGCCGAGCGGACCCCGTTCCGAGATGCGAGCTTCGACCTCGCCATCAGTGAGTACGGCGCGGCGATCTGGTGCGACCCGTACCGCTGGATCCCGGAGGCCGCCCGGCTGCTTCGGTCCGGCGGCGAGCTGATCTTCCTGGGCCACGCCACGCTCCTGATGCTGTGCGTGCCGGATCTCCTAGCCGACGGGGCCGCGACCGATCGGCTGCTCCGCTCCCAATTCGGCATGCATCGGTTCGAGTGGCCCGACGAGCCGAGCGTCGAGTTCCACCTGAGCCACGGGGACTGGATCCGAGTCCTGCGCTCGAGCGGGTTCGAGGTCATCGATCTGGTCGAGGTCCGCCCGCCCGAGGGTTCGACGACGCGCTACCCGTTCGTCACGCTGGAGTGGTCGCGGCGATGGCCGTGCGAGGAGGTGTGGAAGGCCCGGAAGGTGGGATGAGCGTCAGCCGGCGACGGCGACGCTCCGGGCGGCGGCCGCAGCCTCGCGACGCCGAGCCCGGCGAAGCGCTCGACGCTCCTCTTCCGAAAGTCCGCCCCACACGCCGGCGTCCTGGCCGGTGGCCAGGGCCCAATCCAGGCACTGCAGGCGAACCTCGCACTGCATGCACACGCTCTTGGCGGCTTCGATCTGGGCGGCGGCGGGTCCGGTGGTTCCCACCGGGAAGAAGAGTTCGGGATCCTCGTCCTTGCAGCGTGCTCGATGCACCCACTCCATCCGAATCCCCCAATTCGGCCGGCTTCCCCAAGCGGTTTTTCGAGCGACTCGGAGGACGGAATCCCCGAGTGACGGGGCCGAAGTATAGTGACGGCCCTCGGCCCGTGACAAGACCTGGCGACGAATTCCACGGAGGTTGTTTGATCGTGGCGCACCGTGGCGCCTCGGCGCGCGTGCCCGAGAACACGATCGCAGCGTTCCAAGCGGCCGTGGAGGAAGGGGCCGACGTCGTGGAGCTCGACGTTCGCCTGACCGAGGACGCCATCCCGGTGGTGTTCCACGATCCGGACGTTACGAGCACCACCGACGGAACCGGCTACGTGCACCAGCTCACGCTGGCCGAGGTGAAGCGGCTCGACGCATCGCCCGGCGAGCGTGAGCGGCACGAGGTCCCCACGCTCGCGGAGGCACTCGAGGCGATCCGCGGCGTGGGTGTCAACCTCGAGATCAAGAACCTGCCGGGTGAGCCCGACTTCGACTCACCGCGGGAGGCCACGCTCGAGGCTGCGGTCGGCATCCTGCGCGAGGTCCGCTTCGACGGCCCCGTGCTGGTGTCGTCGTTCAACTGGCTGACGATCGAGCGAGCCCGCGAGCTCGCGCCGGAGATCCGCACCGGCTTCCTGACGATCGCGCCGATCGATCCTTGGGCGGCGCTCGTGTACGTGCGCTCGCGCGGTCACGACTTCGTGCTGCCTCAGAGCCCCGCGCTGCTCGGCGCGGGGGCGGACTTCGTCCGCGAAGCGCGCAGCGAGGGGGTCCGCGTCGGCACGTGGGTCGTCGACGATGCGGATACGCTCTCGATGCTGTACTCGTGGGGCATCGACGCGGTGGCCACGAACGACCCTCGTCTCGCCGTGTCGGTTCGGGACGCTCAGTAGAGGAGAGACAGTGCGTCGGGTACGGACTCGAGCATGAGTCGATCGCGGTCGCCCAGGTATTCCCCGTCCATCTGCACCGGGAGCGGGCGCTCGCTGACAACTTCGATCCGCTCCTGGTCGTGCAGCGACAGCACGTGCCGGTTCCGGACGTGCTTCCGGCTGCCGAAGGTCTGGGCCACGATGCGCAGGACGGTCGGCGTCCTCAGCGTGTCGAGCGCAAGCAGGTCCAGGCCCTTCTCCAGGCGGGCGTCGGGACAGATGTGCATCTCTCGGCTCCCCAGGTAGGTGAACGGGCTGGTCTTCTGGCTGATCACCAGGAACAGCCCGTCCCGTGAGTGCTCGAGGTTCGGGCCCCACCGCAGGCGCACCCCCGGGCGTCGCCGATCGATGCCGGTGAAGAAGATGCGGGTCGCCGACCAGACGTAGTACGGGTGCCCGATCTCTCTCTTCAGACGCTGACGCCGCTCCACGTCCCGCACGATGGCGCCGTCCAGGCCGATGCCGCAGGCGAACGTGAAGTACCGGTCGTCGGCCCGACCGAGCGGCACGCGGTGCGGCGCGTTGCGGTGGTTTGCGATCAGGTGCCAGGTCGCCTCGATCGGATCGCGAGGGATCCCCAGCGACCGCGCCAGCACATTCGTCCCGCCGCCGGGGATCACGGCCATGCTCACGTTCGTCCCGGCCAGGCCGTTGGCCACCTCGTTGACGGTTCCGTCGCCGCCGAGTGGCGCAACGACATCGAACCCTTCGTGGGCCGCCCCGCGGGCGAGGTGGGTGGCGTGGTCCTGGCGCTTCGTCCTGGCGACCTCGACGTCGAGCTCGGACGAGAGCGCCCGCTCGATCACGTTGATCGCCCACGGCGTCACCGCCGACGCATTGACGTTCACGATCAGGAGCAGGCGCATCGGGGCATCCTAGCGGCTGTAGCATGCGCCCTGATGTTCCGACGCCGGTCGACCGAACCACGGGACCGGCATGACCCGATCCTCGACCGGATCGAACGGGCCAAGGCCGAGTTGGTCGCCGCCGTTCCGTCGCCGCGCGGTGTGCCCGGCCGCCCGCTGGCGGACGCGGTGGCGGCGTTCGAGGACGGCCTCCGCGAAGCCGCCGCCGCTGCCGATGTGCCGGATGCCTGGCGGGCGGCGATCCGGGAGTCGTTGGTGCGGGCGGAGCGGCTGCGGCTGGAGGCACCGGCCCTCGACTACGAGGGCCTGGTCGGCGCCCTCGCCGACCTCCTGGCGCCGCTCGACGTCCTCGACGCTTGACACCCTCGGCGCGCGTCGCCGAGGATGCGGCCTGCTTGGCTAGACGATCCGCCGCTGGCCGGCGTCCTCCTCGGCCACGTCGTAGATCGGCAGATCGTCCTCGATCCGGGCCTGCGCCGACAGGCGGTGGGGCTCGAGCCGAGGCCCGTCCATGATGTGCCGGACCTCGGCCCCGGCGGCGATCAACGCGTCGGCCAGCAGCCTGCGGTGGCACCGCCACCACAACGACTCCGCGCACATCACGGCCGTGGGGCTTCCGCCGGCCAGCTCGAGCACTCGCCCGCGGGCCGCGCGGAACGCGTCGGTCTCCATGTGGTCCGCGTAGCCACGGAAGCCCGCCGACCGCAGGGCGACGTGCCGCGAGTCGGGCCGGGCCCGCCGCCATCCCCCCAGATCGCGGCCCTCCCACACGTAGCCGATCCCTGCCTCCGCCAGCGAGGCCTCCAGCGCGTCCCGGCCGAACTGCGGGTGCTTGCGGGATCCCGGGGCCGTGCGCACGTCCACGAGCCTGCGGATCCCGGCGGCTCGGAGCAGGGCCGCGAACGACTCGATGTCCCGGGCACCGTGGCCGATCGTGAAGACGATCACGGTTCCATCATGGCAGGCTGACGCCGAGGTCCGTCCTCGGCTAGCCTGTTGGACGTTTCGCGGGAGAGGAGGATGCGTGCCGTCGATCGACATCGTCACCGAGATCCCCGGCCCCCGGTCGAGGGCCGTCATCGAGCGCAAGGAGAAGGTCGTCGCCGATGCCCTCGGCCTGCACGCTCCCACGGTCATCGACCGCGGCAGCGGGGCGGCATTCACCGATATCGACGGCAACACGCTCCTCGACTTCTCCGGCGGGCTCGGATGCCACATCGTCGGGTACTCCCATCCGAAGGTCGTCGAGGCCGTGCGGTCGGCGGCCGAGCGCTTTTCGCACACCGACTTCTCGGTCATCCCGTACGAGTCGTACGTGGAGCTGGCCGAGCGGCTGATCCGGGCCACCGGGGGCGGCGACAAGCGGGTGTTCTTCGCCAACTCGGGCGCCGAGGCCGTGGAGAACGCGATCAAGATCGCGCGCTCGTTCACCGGGCGGCCGGCCGTCCTGGCGTTCGAGGGCGGGTTCCACGGCCGCACGTACATGGCCATGTCCCTCACCAGCCGGCACCAGCCGTACAAGAAGGGCTTCGGTCCGTTCGCCCCGGAGGTCTACCGGATGCCCTACCCGTACCCCTACCGGCACCCCCGGCCCGAGGACGCCGGCCGTGAGGCCCTGGCGGCGATCGAGCGTGCGTTCACCACGGTGGTCGACCCCAGCACGGTGGCCGCGGCCATCGTCGAGCCGGTCCTCGGCGAGGGCGGCTTCGTCGTTCCCACCCCCGACTTCCTTCCCGGGCTCGAGGAGCTCTGCCGGAAGCACGGCATCCTGTTCATCGCCGACGAGGTCCAGACCGGCTTCGGCCGCACCGGCCGGTTCCTGGCCTCGGAGCACTTCGGCCTGGAGCCCGATCTCGTCACGCTGTCGAAGTCGATCGCGTCCGGCTACCCACTTTCGGCGGTCCTCGGCCGGGCCGAAGTCATGAACGCACCGGGCGACTCGGAGATCGGCGGCACCTACGTCGGCAACCCGGTGGCCTGCGCCGCCGGCAACGCCGTGCTCCAGGTGATCGAGGAGGAGGGGCTGATCGAGCGGGCCGAGCGGATCGGCAAGGAGATCCGGTCGCGATGGGAGCACGTCGCGGAGGATGTGCCCGAGGTCGGCGAGATCCGCGGCCTCGGGGCCATGGTCGGCGTCGAGTTCGTCAAGGACCGCGAGTCGAAGGAGCCCAACAAGCAGCTCGCCTCGGACATCGTCACCGGCACGACCGCCCGTGGCGTGGTCAGTGTCTCCTGCGGCGTCTACAAGAACGTGGTCCGCCACCTGGTGCCGCTGGTGATCACCGATCAGCAACTGGCCGAGGGACTCGACGTGATGACAGAGACCGCCCGGGCGGCCGCTCGGGGCGGGGTCAACACGGCCGGCAGCCCCGAATCGGAGGGCGCCTAGGGGTTCACCACCACCGCGAGAACGGCCTCACGGGCCTGGGCGCCGGCGGTCGTCCTCGCCCGGATCGTGGCCGTATACGTTCCCGGGGCGACGGGCGTGCCGTCGCTCCGCTTCCCGTCCCACGTCGCGTCGACGAGCGCGCCCGCCCCCGCGAACTCCCGCACCGGGGCGCCGAGCGCGTCGGTGATGGCCACCGTCCAGCTCATCGGTTCGGACATCGTCGCGGTCAGCTGCACCGTCTGGGCCTGCCACAGCGAGATGGCCTCGACCGACCGGGCGGGGCTCCAGATCTTCGGCAGCCCCCGAGCATCGGCGGCGAGACGGATTGGGCCGAGCTTGCGGAACAGCGCGCTCCCGGGGCACGTCGTGTGGCCGGTGTGCCGGTGTCCCGAGATCACCGGCAGCGTCACCTGCTGGCCCTTCTTGAACTTCTGGGCGGACCCGCCGGCCGAGATCATCACCGCCTTGCCGGTCGGCCGGACGTGGGCGACGTCGAGCCGCCAGGCCAGGAGCCGCTTGAACGCCCGCAGCATCTTCCTTGGCGCCGTGGCCGAGGTGAACGTGCCCAGCGCCGCGACGCCCGTGCTGCCCGTGTTGAACCCCATGGCGTGCGCGCCGATCACCGGCTGGTCGATGCCGCCGAAGCGTCCCTCGAAGATCCTGCCGAACCGATCGATCAGGAAGTTGTACGCGATGTCGCAGAAGTGCCGTCCCTGCACGTGGTAGGCATAGATCCCTCGGATCAGGTCGTCGGAGCGGCTGGCGGCATACGAGTTGCTGTTCACGGTGTGGTGCACGTAGGCCATCTTCACGCCGTCTTCGGCGTAGTCGGGCCCGCACCGGCGGAGCTTCTCCTTCGCCCCCCACTCGGCCCTGGTGATGAGGGCCGGCTGCGCGGACGCCGCGTCGGCGCCACGGGCGGCGAACGGCTCCGTGACCATCCCCCAGGCCCGGGCCAGCAGATCGCCGGCGCGGTCGAGCAGCGTGGGCGCCGTCGCCGTGCCGGAGGTGTTGACGAACACCACTCGGACGTCGCGGATGGCGTCCTCCTCCGGGAGCCCCAGACGCAGCCGGGCGCATCGGGCCTCCCCGGCCCACACCGGCGGGGTTCCCTGAAGGCCGGCGTCGTCCGGGGTCCCGGGGTCGGGGGCCTCCGCGGGCTCCCCTTCGACCTCGATCATCGCTCCGAACCGCCCCGGGGCGCCCACCGCCACTCTGGCCGGGATCTCCTCGCCGCCCTCCTGCCGCCACACCACCCCGAGCGTGGTGAAGCGGATCGGCGCGCACACCACCCGCCGGGCGCTCCACGCCGGCCGGGCCAGCCGGATCGACCCGCCCGGACCGAGCGCGGGGGCGGCCCGGGGAGGCACCAGCGAAGCGGTCTCGAGCGCCACCTTCCGGACCACCGTCGAGGGTGTGGCGGTGCCCACGGCCGGGGGCAGCACCCCGAGCACCGCGGCCACGAGCACGCCCATGGGGACGATCGTGCGAACGGCGCGGCGGATTCGCGAGGAAGGCATGAGTTCAGCCGATTGTGCCCCCGCCGGGTCCCGATGTCCACGGTCCCGTGCCGCTAGGATGAGGCGCCCAGGGAGGAACCAGTTGCCCGAGCGCGTGACCCGTCCCCGCCGGTCGTGCCTCTCGGTCCCCGGATCGAGCCCGAAGATGCTGGCCAAGGCGCCCTCGCTCCCCGCCGACGAGGTGTTCATGGACCTCGAGGACTCCGTGGCCCCACTGGCCAAAGAAGAGGCCCGGGGGAACGTGGTCCAGGCCCTCAAGGAGGGCGACTGGTCGGGGAAGACCGTGGTGGTCCGGGTCAACAGCGTCTCCACGAAATGGTGCGCCGGCGACATCCACGAGGTCGTCGGCAGCGCCGGTGGTTACGTCGATTGCGTCATGGTCCCGAAGGTCGAGACGGCCTCGGACGTCACGTTCGTCGACAACCTCCTCCGGATGATCGAAGAGACCACGGGCCTGGACCGGCGGATCGGGATCGAGGTCCAGATCGAGACGGCCACCGGGCTTCGCTACATCGACGAGATCGCCGCGGCCAGCGACCGGACGGAGACCTTGATCTTCGGCCCGGCCGACATGAGCGCCTCGCTGGGGCTGCCGGCGCTCACCGCCGGCCTCCCCATGCCCGGCTACCCCGGCGACCACTGGCACCACGTCCTGTCGACGATCCTGATCGCCGCCCGACACGCCGGGCTCCAGGCCATCGACGGGCCCTACCTGGTGATCAAGGACCTCGACGGGTTTCGGGAGATGGCGCTGCGGGCCCGGGCCCTCGGCTATGACGGGAAGTGGGCGCTGCACCCCGGGCAGGTCGACGTGCTCAACGAGGTGTTCACGCCGACCCAGGACGAGTTCGACAAGGCCGATGCGGTGCTGGAGGCGTACCGGCATGCCACCGACGTCGAGGGCGTGGGCGCGGTGATGTTCGGGAACGAGATGATCGACGAGGCCAGCCGGAAGATGGCCGAGCAGCTGGCCGCCCGGGGACGAGCGGCCGGCCTGGAGGTTCGGAAGACCTGGGCCGAGTTCCGAGCGGAGTGGGAGGACGCGTGAGCGTCGTCGAGCTGACCGACGAGCAGAAGGCGGTGGTTGCCGCCGTCCGCGACCTGGTCGAGCAGGAGGTCTACCCGATCGCCGAGGAGCTCGAGCACCGCGACGAGTTCC
>CALAEC010000087.1 GCA_937890785.1 uncultured Actinomycetes bacterium | reverse complement strand
TATCCCCGAGCACGATGGCGATCCCGACGAGGATCGACCACAGCCCGGTCAGCAGGTACCCGAGGTGCTCGCCGACCCCGACGCCCAGGTACTGGTGGAAGGCGCGGAAGATCGCCGCGGTAGCCTCGCGCTGCGCCGGGCTGGCCCGCGGGTCGGCGTGATCGCGGGCCAACCTCGGCACCAGGTAGACCCACCGAAGGAGCCCGAGCATCTGTACCAGGCCGGCAAGGACGCCGATGGCCGTCGCCACCGGCAGGATGCCCCCGAAACCGAGGGCCTGCGAGAGCAACACCGCGGCGCCAATCATGAGGAGCCCGGAGAGCATGAACGCCCACCACACCAGGATCAGTGAGGAACCTCCCTCCTTGAACCGCTCCAGGATCTCGTCGGTCGGCCGCCGCAGGATGTCCGGGTAGTCGAACCGTTTCCCGAGAACGGCAAACGTCGCGTTGAACCACAGAGGTGCGGCGATCAGGAGGACCGCTGCCCAGGTCTCCGTGGCTTCGGGCTTTGACATGCTTGACTCACCAAGAATAGACTCCGCGCTCACGTTCTCGCCCGACTCAGGAGGGAAGCCATGCACGCCCTACTTGTGAGCGCACACGTTGAGCCGGGCCGCGACGAAGAAGGCTTGGCATACCTGCGGACGAACGTGCTCCCTCAGCTCAAACAGGTACCCGGGCTCCTTTCTGGTTACTGGCTAGCGACGACGGATGGGGAAAGCCTGGCCATCGTTCTCTTCGAGGATGAGGAGTCTGCCCAGGAGATGGCTCAGAGTGGCCTTCCGAACGCCCCTCAGCCTCCGGGTGCAACCTTGGGCAAGATTGAGGTCCGGGAGGTCGTCGCTCACACCTAGGGCTCACCCGAATAGCGGTGGGCGATCCCTCACACCACTCCCACGACCACCTTCCCCCTGGCCCGGCCCTGTTCCAGGTAGGCGATCGCTGCGGGGATCTCGGCGAACGGATAGCGCCGGTCGATCTGCGGGCGCACCTTGCCGGCCTCGATCAGCTCCGAAAGGAGCTCCAGATCCTTGGTGGTTACGTGCGCCTCCACCTGGGCGATGTCCTTGCCGCCGCGGAGCGAAACGCCCATCAGCTTCGCCACGCTGGTGAACCCGGTGACGGCGGCCTTGCCGCCCTCGGCAAGCGCACGTCTGAGATCGGACACCGATCGGTTCCCGATCGTGTCGAGGATGAGGTCGTAGCCCTGCCCGCTGCGGGCGAAGTCGGTCGTGGTGTAGTCGACGATGTTGTCGGCGCCGAGCGAACGGACGAGGTCGATGTTTCGGGTGCTGGTCACACCGGTGACCTCGGGTCCGTACGACTTGGCGATCTGGACGGCGAAGGTGCCGACGCCGCCAGAGGCGCCATTGATCAGGACCTTCTGCTCGGGCCGGATCTCTCCGTGGTGCCGAAGGCCTTGAAGTGCGGTAACCGCCGCCATCGGAACGGCAGCCGCTTCCTCGAACGATAGGTTCGCCGGCTTCAACGACATGACGTCCGCCGGCACCGAGACGTATTCTGCGAACCCGCCGTAGCCGACGTCCAACAGATTCGCATAGACCTCGTCGCCGGGTCTGAACCGGGTAACGCCGCTGCCGACCGCTTCCACCTGACCGGCAACGTCCACACCGAGGATCTTGTGCTTCGGCCGCAGCAGGCCCAGGGTCAGACGCGAGAAGACCGGCTTGCCGCGCAGGGAATGCCAGTCCGCCGGGTTAACGGATATTCCCAGCACCTTCACCAGGGCTTCATTGGCTCCCGGCGTAGGCTTCTCGACCTCCGCCATCCGGAGCGTCTCCGGCGGCCCGTACCTCTCCCACATGAACGCCTTCATGATTGACCCTCCCGCTTTACGGTCGCGCCGCCGCGGAACCTTCCACCAGGATAGAAGACGGCCTGAACTTGGTGGCTCCCCCCGGGCCCTGACCTGCGCTTTCTCT
>CALAEC010000086.1 GCA_937890785.1 uncultured Actinomycetes bacterium | reverse complement strand
CCGAGGAAGCCGTACCGACCGGTGAGCGACAGGGGAGCGCCTACGACGAGCCGCGAGTCGGCCACTCGCTCCTCAGACCCCCCTCCATGCGGTCGCTGTGGCGGAAGGATGCGCCGTGCCGTGGCGTCACCGGATAGCTTGCGGGCCGACCTCCGGCCCGGGGAATTCGACGACGTCACTCCCCTCGAGGATGCCTATGAGCGCTCAGGACTGCTCGTAGAAGAGGGCCAGGCTCGCGGTGAAGCCATGGAGGAAGTTGCGGCCCCCGACGGGTCCGACCTCCCCGGCGCAGAAGAACCCCGCCAGCGGCGCCTCCCCGAGCTCCTTCCAGACGAGGGCGGCGTCGTGGTCGGGGACCGAGAACATCCGCGAGCCGCGGCCGTTACAGGTGAAGAGGAGCGCTGCCGAGGGGCGGTCCTCCACCGTCCCCAGCATGTGGCGGAGGTCGTCGTCTGCGGCGTCGGCGTCTCGCACGTGGAACCGGACGGTCTCCCCAACCGACACCACGTCGCCCACCGCGATTGCCCCCTTCCCCGGGTCCGCCCCGATCACCGCGCGGATCAGGTAGTCGCCTCGGCCCGGGTCGGCCGCGTACTCGTCGATCACCCGGCCGATGTGCAAGCCCCGGGCGATCAGGGCACGGTCCCGCTGGTCGGCCCCCGCGAGGACCTCGTGCAGTTGCTCGAGAGGCGGCTTCCCCGCCAGCTCGACGATCACGTTCCCCTCGGCCTTCGTCACCGTGTAGCTCGGCCCGATCGGCCGGCATCCCTGCGACACGAGCGCCCGGACGTCGACGCCCTCGGGGAGACGGGCGACCACGGCCCCGGAGCCCGCGACCGAGTGGTCGAGGAATAAGCGGGTGTCGCCGGGTCCGGCGCCGCCGCTGGCCATCCCGCCGATGAACACGGTCCCTGACGCCTCGCGGTCAAGCTCGCGAAGGAGCTCGTCGGTCGGGAACGTGAATGGGTCGCAGATCACGAGGTGCGCCCGGCCGGCACCGTGGCCGGGCCAGCCGGCGAACGCTTCCTGGTCGGGGAGGTACTCCAGGGGGAAGGTGTCGACGGGCCCGGGGAACGAGGCCAACCACACCGAGACGGCAGGATCGCCCTCGACCTCCCTGCCGCTTCCCACGACGGCCTCGGCGACGCATCCGATCACCACCTCGGGCCCGGCCGCCTCGTGGACCGCGTCCAGGAGCGCCTCGGCGCGTTCGGCGTGGTGAGGGGACGCGAACAGCACTGCGAGCGAGGGGGAGACGCCGGACAGCCCGGCGCGGGCGGCCAGCGCGGCCTCGACGGCCGCCCGGCGTGTGTCGAGGTTCAGCGAGAGGCCGGCGCCGGCGGTAACCATCGCCTCAAGCGTACGCCTGCCCCGGCCGGATGTAGGACAGACCTCCCGCTGGGTGGGTCGCAGCGGGGTACCTCGAGCCCCCCTCTCCCCAGACTGCGGATCAGGCGCGGACGTTCGCGGCTAAGACACCTGTTCACGGCGGCTGGCCGTTGGTATCCGGCGGGCTCGGAGTTCACATGGGACCGTATCGCGGGAGAGCCAATAGATTGTTGGTCCAGATGCCGTCGGCGTGGGTTCGGATGTACGGCGGCTCCGCCTCGACTATCCGAATGTTTACGGTCCGCTCGCCGTCGGTCACAAAGGCGCGGGTTCCTGGCTTGCGCAGGTATTCGATCATCTGTTCGCGTGTGCTCTGCCCACTGTCTCCGGTCTGAGGATTCGTCCAGCGCACGCGGGCAATGTGCTCGTGGGTCTCGCCTCCCTCCATGTGGACGGTCGTGACCCGAACCATGCTAGATCCTTCTCCCACCTTCCCAAGTATGCGGGAAACTCAAGCACATCATCCAGTTCCCGCACCCCGGCCTCGGGCACCGGCCACGTGGCTCCCTCATGCCTTGGAACTGGGGACCCACTCTCGCAAGTTCATGCTCGCGGAAGCGACGTACCGCGATGATCGGTCGAGGGAGCATTCCGGCCAGGTCGTCTTCTAAGAGGGCGCCCGAGGACCTGCTCCCGAACCCGAACAACTGGCGCCACCGCCGGAGGGCTCCAAGGTGGTGAATCAGTACCGAAGTCTCGCCGCCGGGCTTCGGCAACCCCACCGGTCATACTCGGGTCCTGCCGGTCGGTTCTTACAGGGTCATGGACGGGCAGGGAAACGCCGTAGGGACAGAGGAGTTCCATGCCGCGGGGGGCCCCGCCGGGCGGCGGTACTTCTCGACGGTCAACGCCCGCGGCCGGAGCCGCACCGCGAGGTGATCGACATCGTCTCCGACGGCGCCTCCTGCCCCGTTCGCGTACGTATCGATACCGGCTCGCATGCGATCCTGCTGGCCCCTGGGGGGAAGCCTCTCTGGAACCTGGACGGGGATCCAGTGCAGATCGAGTGGGGACCGGACCTGTACCTCGACTATCTCTCTCCTGCGTTCAGCGCGGCTACCGCCAATCGGCTGGGGAGCACCGCGGACATTCGAGGTCGTGTACCTCGAGCCGGTGACCTGCCTGCCGAGGAGGGAGCGGCAGTGATACGAGCTCCTCGGGGAGGAGGAGATCGCCACGCCGGTCGGCCGGTTCTCGGCTCGTCGCTGGCGCTACACGGCGCTTCGCACGGGGTGGACCCGCTCGCTGTGGGTCGCCGGGGACCTGGTGGTCTCCTACGAAGGGCTATTCGAACTGGCGGCGTACGAGCCGGGGCAGAGCGGGCCGTTCCCGCGCTAGGGCCGGCGGAGAGAGACCACCATGTTGGCGGCCATCGTGACCAGCACCCGATCCTCTGCCTTGAGCCCGTCGGGCACACCCTCCGGACCAAGCCGTGCGCTCTGCGTGCTCCCGTCGGAGAATCTCAGCGCCAGGTCGTAGTAGGTGACGCCGTGGAGGTCGAACGGTTTGACCTCGGTCACCACTGCTTCCCGGTCCCCGAGCATGTGGCGAGCATATCGTCACTGGCGGCGCTCCATGGCCGGGCGTTTGGCCTCGGATCGGGCCTCGCGACCGTCGTGACTAGTGGCCGCAGGTGCAGCCTCCGCCCCCTAGGGGGTTCTCGATCGCGAAGCCTGAGCGCTCGAGGGAGT
>CALAEC010000085.1 GCA_937890785.1 uncultured Actinomycetes bacterium | reverse complement strand
ACGACCTCCCGCTCCTCGAGCTGGTGGGCAACCCGGTGGCCGTCAACCCGGACCGGGCCCTGGCCGCCGAGGCCCGACGCCGGGAGTGGCCGATCCTGGACCTCCGGGTGGGCCGTCCCCTCCTGACCTACCCGGTGCCCCCACCGGCCCCGATCCCGGAGGGGCGGCTGACCGACCTCGTCTGACCCTGAGGCCCGGGTCGGGCCGGATTGACATGTGATGCTTCACTCAATATCATCTGATGCATGCCCCGTACCACGATCGACATCGACGCGGGGGTGCTGCGTGAGCTGAAGCGCCGCCAGCGGAAAGAGGGCAAGACGCTGGGGCAGCTCGTCTCCGAGCTGCTGGCCGTGAGCCTCCGCCGGGCCGAACGGCCGGCGGATGGTCTTCGGTGGACCGCTCGGCCCATGGGCGCCCGAGTCGACCTCGAGGACAAGGAGGCGGTCCGCCGAGCGCTCGAGGGCCGGTGAGCTTCGCCCTCGACGTCAACCTCCTCCTGTACGCCTCCGACGCCTCCAGCCCGTTCCACCAGCCGGCCCGGGCGTTCCTGGACCGCCTCGCCGAGGGCCCGGAGATCGCCTACCTGTTCTGGCCGGTGATCTCCGGCTACCTGCGGATCGCCACCCACCCGGCCGTCTTCGCGACGCCGCTCAGCCCCGAGGAGGCCATGGCCAACATGGACGAGCTCCTCTCGCTCCCCCACGTCCAGGCCCCCGGAGAGGGCGAGCGGTTCTGGCCGCGTTTCCGGGAGGTATCCAAGGAGGCGGGGGCCCGGGGGAACCTCGTTCCGGACGCGCACGTCGTCGCCCTGATGCGGGAGAACGGCGTCCGGACGATCTGGACCCACGACCGGGACTACCGGCGCTTCGACGGGGTCGAGGTCCGGGATCCGTTCGGGTAAGCCTCCTGTCGAGCGCTCCTAGGGCGCCACCGGGGTCTCCACCATGGCGCTGCCGCCGCCGCGGCGGGACGGCTCGGCCGCGGCCTGGACCACGCCACCGTCAAGGAAGGCGATCCCGGTGGCCGCGCCGATCTCCCCCACCGTGGCGAACGTGTGTCCCCTCGCGGCCAGATCCCCACCGTAGGTGCTGATGAACCCCGACTCGGCGAAGACGTTGGCCGTGTTCCGCTGTGACGCCCGGGGAGCTGCGATCGCGTCGGGCAAGGTCATCCCGAAGTCGAAGTAATTCACCAGGATCTGGAGCACGGTGGTGATGATCATCGAACCGCCGGGCGAGCCAACCGCCAGCACCGGCTCGCCGCCCTCCAGGACGATGGTCGGACTCATCGAGCTGCGGGGCCGCTTCCCTCCCTCGACCCGGTTCGGGTGCGTGGTCGAGTCGAAGTTGAAGTCGGTCAGCTCGTTGTTCAGCAGGAAGCCCCAGCCCGGGACAACGATGCCGTTCCCCCCCGTCGACTCGATGGTGTAGGTGTACGAGACGACGTTCCCCCACCGGTCCGACACCGTGAGGTGGGTGGTGGTCTCCCCGCCAGTCGCGGTCGCCGCGGAGCTCGAGCCACCGCCGTTGTGGGGCCACGGGTCGCCGGGCGGCACCGGGGCGGCAGCGGCCGTCTCCCCGATCAGGGCCCGGCGCTCGTCGGCGAACGCCTGGGACAGCAGTCCCTGGAGGGGGACGTCCACGAAGTCGGAGTCGCCGAGGTAGGCGTTCCGGTCGGCGAAGGAGAACTTGGAGGCCTCCAGGAAGTAGTGGAGCGCCTGCTCCGTGGGAAGCGCCCCGAGGTCCCATCCCTCCAGGATGTTCAGGGCCTCCCCCACCGTGGACCCGCCGCTGGAGGGCGGGCCCATCCCGTACACGTCGAGGCCCCGATAGCTCACCAGCGTCGGGTCCCGCTCCGGGGCCCGGTACCCCATCGCGTCGCGCACCGTCATCACACCCGGACGCCACACGTGGTTGGCGTCGTCGTCGACCGGCGGGTTCTGGACCGCCTCGACCATGGCGTCGGCGATGGCTCCCCGGTAGAAGCCCTTGGGGCCGAGGTGGGCGATCCGCTCGTACGCCCGGGCCATGTCCGGGTTGGTGAAGGTCGTGCCGACGTCTGGCGG
>CALAEC010000084.1 GCA_937890785.1 uncultured Actinomycetes bacterium | reverse complement strand
CCACGCCGTGCCGCACCCAGCACTGGTGCCGGTCGTGCCGCAACCCCTTCGAGGGCTTCAAGGAGAAATAGGGCCCCCGTCAGGGCGTCAGATCGTCGGCTTCGTGACCATCAGGAACACGATTGCTAGAACGTCCAGCGCCAGGAGGATCCCCACGACCCGGCCGCGGTTCGACAGCCTGGCGAACTCGGGTGACTCGGGGCCCTCGGCGTCGAGCACCCGGATCTGGTTCCGCAGCGTCGGCGTGTACACCACGAGCCCGATGACGATCGCCAGCGCGTACAGGGCCAGCGCCAGCGCGATCCAGAACTCGGTGAGCTCGAACGGGCTGGTGGCCACCATGATGAGGCCAGTTACCAGCAGCAGGCCGTAGGCAGGGTTGGCGAACCGGTCGTCCAGGACCTTGACCCCTCGCAGGACATGGCCGACATGCTCGGGGTGGCGGGCGACTCTCGCCAGCCAGATGCCATACGAGGCGTTGAAGCCTACCGCGACGATAGCGAACACGATGTGGAGGAACTTCATCACCTCGAAGCCTGTGATCATGCCTTCCTCTTGATCTCCATGAACCACTCGACGAACTCGGAGCACCGGCCCTCGTCGTCGAGCGTGACCTCCCACAGGCTGCTGTAGTCGTGGTCCTCCTGCGGGTACGAGATCCAGGCTCGGACGAACCCCATGTCGTCGCAGACGGCCCGGATCTCCCACCGGAACGACCAGTCGCCGGGCTCGTCCTTCCGGTCCAGCCAGCCCTCGATGATGCCTTCGCGTCCGGTCCAGGGCTCCCGGTGCGGTGCCGTGAAGTACCGGGCGTCGTCGGTGAACAGCTCGCCGATGTCCTCGGGCCGGTTCGACTCCCAGGCCCGCACGTACCGCTCGACCCAGTCGTTCAGCTCCTCCCGATTCACGTCGATATGATGGGGCCCTTGACGACCTGTAACCAAACGGTTACGCTTCTGGACCTGATGGCTCTGGACACGTCCCTGGCGGCACTGGCAGACCCGACCCGACGCCGTCTCCTCCGGTTGGTGGGAACTCGGCCCCGGAAGGCCGGGGAACTGGCCGAGTCCTTCCGGGTCAGCCGGCCGGCCGTGTCGAAGCACCTGCGGGTGCTGCGGGAAGCGGGGCTCGTAGAGGTGGAGCCTCGAGGGCGGGTCCGGATCTATCGCCTAGCCCCCGACGGTATCTCCGAGGTGCGGCGGTGGGTCGAGGACACCGGCAGGATGTGGGACTCGGCCCTGGATGCGTTCCGGGCTCACGTGGAGGGGGGCGGCCGATGAGGGTGGTCCGGTCGGTCACCGTGCGCGTGGCCCCGGAGCGGGCCTTCGCGGCGTTCTGGCAGGAGATCGGGGCCTGGTGGCCGCTCGGCGAGGGGTTCGCGTTCGCCGGCGAGCGCTGGCAGGACATGGTGATCGAGGGTCGGCAGGGCGGACGCGTCTACGAACGTGCCCGGGACGGCGAGGTGTTCCACATCGGCTCCGTGCGGGTGTACGAGCCGCCCTCGCGGATCGTGTTCACGTGGGGGGAGGCCACCGAGGAGTGGGATGCCCCCACCGAGGTCGAGGTCCGCTTCACATCGGAGGGCGGTGGGACCCGGGTCGATCTGGAGCATCGGGCGTTCGAGCGGATCGGTCCGGAGGCGGAGCCGACGGCGAAGCAGTACGAGAGCGGCTGGGCGTTCGTGCTCGAGCGGTTCGTCCGGCACGCGGGAAGGGAGGCATCGTGAAGGAGATCATCCACACCGTCGAGATCGAGGCCCCGGTGGCCACGGTCGAGGAAGCCCTCACCACGGAATCGGGCTTGTCCAGCTGGTGGACCCGGGGAGTATCGGTGCAGGGTGACCGCATCGATTTCACCTTCGAGAAGGGCTTCAACCCCCTGATGCGCGTCGAGCAACGGGAGCCCGGGAAGCTCGTGGCGTGGGCTCCGGAGTCCGGCGCTGACCCGTGGATGGGGAGCACGATCCGGTTCGAGCTCGGCGAGCGGGACGGCAAGACAGGGATCCTGTTCCGGCATCGGTACGGCCAGGACCTCCCGGACGAGGTGTTCGGCGTGTTCAACTTCAACTGGGGGTACTACCTGGAGAGCCTGAGGCTCCTCTGCGAGACGGGGTCGGGGAAGCCCTTTCAGCCGGAGGCGTGAGGCCCGAGCCGGCGGGCCGCCGGGGGAGGGACTCCAGCCGGCGGCCCGCGCGGCTCGCGGCGGATCTAGGTGATCTGTCCCCGGATCTCCCCGCCGGGGAAATCGCCCGGGCCGGTGTTGATCGGGGCGATCCCGTCGTTGGTATGGACGTTCACGTACGTGTTGCCCGCCTCGATCTCGTCGATCAGGACCGACAGCGGCTGACCAGCCAAGGGACCGACGAGGTTCGCTGCGGTGATCGTCCCTGTGGCCAGGACGCCATCGGTTCGGCCGCCGCCAGCAGGCGCGTTCCCGAAGAGGAACGCCACCACCGGGCCGTTCACCCCGACCGCGCCGACATGGATGTGCGAGGCGACCACGTTCTCGATGTTCGAGGCGATGAGCCGGTACGAGATCTCGGTCTCGTCCTCGTTCACCGCGAAGATGGCCTGTCCCGCCCCCAGGCTCTCGTTGACGGGAACCTCCTCGGCACTCGAGAGATGGGCCCGGAAGTTCCCGCTCCCGGCACTGGCCGCGGAGGGCACCAGGGCCAGCGCGACGGTCAGCGCAATTGCTGTCCTTCTCATGCCGCCTCCTCTCGGTGGACACACACCAGCATTCAAACGGTGATTCGACGCTGGGGCATCGGCGGTTCAGCGGCCCCGGAAGCGGGGCTCGCGCTTCTCGGCGAAGGCCACGACGCCCTCGAGGTGGTCGTCGGTCTGGCCCATCCGGGCCTGCGCCTCGGCCTCCGCGTGGAGCGCCGCCTCGAGGTCGAGAAGGGCGGCCCCACGCAGGAGCGCCTTGGTCTCGCCGATCGCCGCGGTGGGCATGGCCGCGAGGCGGGCGGCCAGGCCGGAGACCTCGTCCTCCAGGGCGTCGCCGTCAACCACCCGGTTGACCAGCCCGATCTCGAGGGCCGTCTCGGCGTCGATGACCTCGCCGGTGATCGAGAGCTCCAGGGCTCGGGCGTAGCCGATGATCCGGGGGAGCAGCCAGGTGCCGCCGGAGTCGGGGATCAGGCCGATCTTGACGAAGGCCTGGGTGAACCGGGCCTCCTCGGCCGCGATCCGGATGTCGCAGGCGGCCGCGAGGGACACACCGGCCCCGGCGGCCACCCCGTTCACCGCGGCGATCACCGGCTTCGGGGTGGAGACCACGACCGGGATCAGCCGGTGGTACGACTGCTCCAGGTGCTCTCGGATGTCGGGCCGCTCGCCCGCGCGGTACGCCGACTCGAACTCGGTCAGGTCCTGGCCGGCGCAGAAGCCCCGGCCCGCGCCGGTGACCACGATGGCGCGGGCGTCGTCGTCGTCCCGGACCGAGGTGAACACCTCGAGGAGCTCGTCGGACATCACCCCCGTCATCGCGTTCAGCTTGTCGGGGCGGTTCAGCGTGATCGTGACGACGCTGCCGTCCCGGCGCACCGCGATCTGTTCGTAGGCCATCGGTCCTCCTCAGGCAAGCTGTCCGGATCGGACGTACCGCTGGATCACGGTGCCTCGGCCTACCCGTCCGGCCGGGCCCTCGACCTCGACCTCGGACTCGCACTCGCGCTCGTCCACGCGGGTGGCACGGGCCACCACGCGGAGCCGCTCGCCGACTCGAGCCGGGCGCTCATGGACCACCGAGACCGCGTACCCGGTCCCGTCCTCACCGTCGCGGAGGTGCGGCTCGATCAGGAGCCGCGAGGCTTCCTCGACGTGCTTCACCATCGAGACCGTGGAGTACACGGGGTGGATGCGCCGTCCCAGGATGTCGACGAGCATGGCGTCGGTCACCGTCACCTCCAGGGCGGCCTCCTCCCCGATCGCCGGTCGCTGCCGGGCCACGGCGCGGATTCTCGCACAGGCGCTCGCGTACCCTTGGGCCGGCATGGCCACCGTCACCGAGCGGCTGGAGCGGGCCATCGAGCGCGAGGCGCCGTCCTGGGGCGTCCGGCCGACGGCGCCGGACGTCCGCCGTCTGACGAACCTCGACTTCGCCGTTCTGTGGGGCGACCTCGGCATCGGCCTCCTGGTGCTGGTCACCGGAGCGCTGCTGGTCCCCGCGCTCGGCCTGCCTGAGGCGCTCCTGGCGATCGTGGTGGGGTCGCTGATCGGCTGCGTCCCCCTGGCGTTGGTCGGACGGGCCGGGGCCCGGGAGGGCGTGCCGGGGATGGTGCTGCTGCGGCCGACCCTCGGCACGCGAGGGTCGTACCTGCCGACGATCCTGAACGTGGCGCAGCTGGTGGGGTGGACGGCCTTCGAGCTGTGGGCCATGGCCCTGGTGGCCGCGCGGATCACCGGACCTGTCCTGGGGATCGACGGATTCGCCTTCTGGCTGGTGGCCGCGGCGCTGGTGTGCCTGGCCCTCTCCCTGGGCGGACCGGTGCTGGTGGTCCGGCGATGGATGGCCCGGTTCGGGGTGTGGGTGGTCGCGGCCGTGGCGGCGTGGGTGACGATCCGCGTGCTCACGACCGCCGACCTCGGCGCGCTGTGGTCCAGGCCGGGAACCGGCGGGTTCCCCACGTTCTGGGCCGGTGTCGACCTGGTGATCGCCATGCCCGTGTCGTGGATCCCACTGGTGGCCGACTACACTCGGTTCGCCCGTCGCGGCACCTCGTCGGCCCCCGGTACGTACGCCGGCTACCTCATCGCGAATCTGTGGTTCTACTCGCTGGGGGCGCTCCTGATCCTGGGGGCGAACGCGCCGGCGCCGTCGGTGACCGGGATCGCGGACGGGATCGCGGTCGTGGCCGGTGGGACCGTCGTGCTGGTGGCGCTCCTGGTCGGTGAGACAGACGAGGCGTTCGCCGACATCTACTCGTCCGCGGTGTCGACGCAGAACCTCGTGCCTCGGCTGCCCCAGCGGGCCGCGGTGGTTGCGGTCACGGCGATCGGCGTCGCCGCGGCCGCGTGGCTCGTGCGCCTCCCGGACGAGGGTGTGCTCACGTTCGAGTTCTTCCTCCTCCTGATCGGCTCGATCTTCGTCCCCCTGTTCGGGGTGTTCCTGGCGGACTACGAGATCCTGCGCCGGCGAGGTGGATACGAGCCCAAGGCGCTGTTCGACCACCAGGGGCCGTACCGGTACACGGGCGGGTTCAACCTCGCGGCGGTGGTCGCCTGGGCCCTCGGGTTCGCCGTGTACCACTGGATCGCCCCGACCTCGCTCGAGGGCTGGGCCACGGCCGTGGAGACATTCTTCGCCGACTGGCTGGGTCTGCCGTTCCCGTTGTTCGGCGGGGCCGTCCCCGCGAGCGTGGTGGCGTTCGCGGTGGCCTTCGTCGCCTACCTGGCCCTCGCCGGCGTCCGGCGTTCGATCAACTCGCGGTCGAGGCCCCGTTCGGCGGGGCCGTGACCAGCAGCAGGACCAGGGGATCGCCGGAGGCGTTGGTGGCCACCACCTCCTGGCCGGCCTGGACCAGGGCGGAGCCCCACTGCTGCATCCGCTTGCGACTCCGTCCGACCTGGAACACGGCCTCGCCGGCCAGGATCACCACGACGGCGTCCGCCTGGGGATCGCCTGCCGGCCCGTAGGCCCCGTTCACGTCGACGGAGATCACTCGGGCGGCAAGCCGGTCCGACCTGAACACCTCGCGGGCGAGCGCCCCGCCCTCGTCGAACTCGACGAAGTCGCGAAGGTCCGCCGTGTCCACGGGGACAGGCTAGGGGAGCGACGATAGACTGGCGAGCCCATGGTGGGAAGCGTGCCACGGTTCGACGTCGCCACCGGTTCGCCGGCGAAGCAGCGGGCCGACCTGCTGCTGCTCCCGGCCTTCCAGGGGCCCGAGGCCGGTCCGGGCGTTCGGGAGGTCGGCCGGGCCCTCGACGTCGAGATCACAGCGTTGCTCGAGGAGAACGGGTTCCGGGGCTCCCTCGGCGAGATCTCGACGCTGCCGACGCTGGGGCGGGGCGAGGCCCGGACCGTGGCCGTTCTCGGGCTGGGGCCGAAGGACGAGGCTACCTCGGAGCGGATCCGCCGGGCCGCGGGGCGCGCCGCGGCGACCGCCGGCCGGTACAAGACGGTCGCGGCGACGGTGCCGGCGGGAGGAAAGGGGCCGTGGCGGGAGGCCGTGCAGGCGTTCGTCGAGGGCATCCTGCTCGGGGCCTACCGATTCGACCGCTACAAGGTCCGGCCGGTCGAGGACGAGGCGCCGCCGCCGCGGTGGGACCGGATCACGGTCCTGGCCCCGCCCAGATGGGACGCCAAGGGGGCCCGGGAGGCACTGCGCCGGGGGGAGATCGTGGCCGAAGCGGTGTCCTGGGCCCGCGACCTCGTGAACACGCCGGCGCTGGACGCGACGCCCGACTTCCTGGCCAAGGAGGCCCGGAGGATGTCCCGTGCGGTCGGCCTGGAATGCAACGTGCTGACCAAGGCCGACCTCGAGAAGGGGGGCTTCGGGGGCATCATCGGCGTGGGACGGGGGAGCGAGAACCCGCCGCGGCTGATCGAGCTGCGGTACGAGGGCGGCGGGCGGGGAAAGCCGGTGGCGCTCACCGGCAAGGGGGTGACCTTCGACTCGGGCGGGCTCTCGATCAAGGACGCCAAGCAGATGGAGTGGATGAAGTCGGACATGGCCGGGGCCGCCACGATGCTGGCGGCCATGCGGGCCATCGCCCGCCTGAAGCCGAAGGTGAACGTGATCGCGGCGATCCCGTCCGCCGAGAACCTCCCCGGGGGTGCGGCGATCCGCCCCGGGGACGTGCTGAGGCACCGCGGTGGGAAGACCTCCGAGGTGCTGAACACCGACGCCGAGGGTCGGCTGATCCTGGCCGACGCGCTGGCGTACCTGGCCGAGCGAGACCCCGCCGTGATCGTCGACGCCGCCACGCTCACCGGTGCCGCCATGATCGCCCTCGGGCAGGAGCTGTGGGCGGTGATGGGCAGCGACCGTGCGCTGGTCCGCGAGCTTCTCGATGCCGGCCGCGACGCCGGGGAACCGGGCTGGGAGCTGCCGCTGTGGACCTCGTACCGGAAGCAGATCAAGTCCAACGTGGCCGACGTGAAGAACATCGGCGACCGATACGGCGGCGCCATCACCGCGGGGCTGTTCTTGAAGGAGTTCGTCGGCGACGTCCCGTGGGCGCACCTCGACATCGCCGGGACCGCGTTCGCCGAGAAGGGCGGGGACTACTGGCCGGCGGGCGCCACGGGGAACCCGGTGCGAACGGTGATCCGGTTCGTGGAGCGCCGGGCCCGGCGTTCGTAGCGGGTCAGGCCGGTTTCGTTCCCACGGCCAGCAGGACGTCATTCGTGTCGCCGATGGGATCGGCGAACCGCTCGCGGAACGTGGCGGCCACCCGCTCCCGGAACCGCTCCCACAGCGTCTCGCCCTGGATCTCCCGCAGGAACCGTCCCAGCGCGGAGATCTCCCGGCCGGCCAGGTAGTCCTCGATCGAGACCGTAGCCCGGTGCTGGCGGCGGTCCACCCTGATGTTCCGCAGGCCGGCCTCCCGGAGCGCCTCCTTGAGCGGGTCCGGCTTCGAGAACCGCTCCGCCCACGGCGCCGCCCGGCGCATCGCGTCGTCGAGGAGGTCCTTCGTGGTGAAGGTCTCGGCCACCGAGCGCCACGTGTCGCTGAACTCGTCGCGGCTCCAGTCCCACGTCGCCGCGCCGAGCGCGCCCCCAGGTCGAAGCACCCGGGCCATGTCGAAGAGCAGCGTCTCGTAATTCGGCACGACGTGGAGCAGGAACCCGCCCGCCACCGCTCCGAACCGGCCGTCGCGGAACGGAAGGTCCACCGCATCAGCGAGCGCCAGCCGGTGGACCCCGCGCCCTCGGGCCCGGACCAGCATCGGCAGGGATCGGTCGACGGCGACCGTCGGTCGCCATCCGGCCGCTTCCGCTGCAGCGGCCACGACCCCGGTGCCGGCGCCCACGTCGAGGAAGCCGCCATCCGCCGGGGTCCCCATGACCTCGACCAGGTCATGGGCGGCGGGCTCGTGGATCGGGGCACGGACCCGGTCGTACTCTTCAGCCACCCGATCGTACGAACGCCAGTCGGGTGCGATTGCCACCGGGTCGGATCGGGTCCTTCGGAACATGGCCTCTGATGCTACAGGCCGGGTGGCGGAACGAGGCCCGCGCTCCGCGAGCGGATTCGAGTGGTCGGGCGGTTAGGACCGTTCGGTTGGGGGTAAGGCCCCAGCGAAGGAGGGACGTCGATGGCACGGCCAGCCGAGGTGCTCGAGCTCGACGAGGACCAGATCCTCAGGGATTACCTCCGGGTCCTGACCCGGGACGGTCACGCGGAACCGATGCTGCGGTCTCCCGGGCACGACCTGAGGACCTGTGCCTCGTGCGGTCGACGCACCGCGTTCAGCCTCGATCCCGAGGGCACCTGGTTCCGCTGCACGCACTGCGGCGAGTACGCCTGATCCACGTCGGCTCGCTACGATGGCGAGCCGACCCATGGACCAGCCCCGACACGGGGGGCACCTCGCCGCCGCCGCCCTGAAGAGGGAGGGCGTCGAGCACCTGTTCACGCTTTCCGGCGGCCACATCGCCCCGATATACGACGGGTGCGTGGCCGAGGGCATCCGCATCGTCGACTTCCGCCACGAACAGGCCGCGGCGCACGCCGCGGACGGATGGGCCCGGGTCACCGGCCGGCCGGGGGTGGCCGCCGTCACCGCCGGGCCTGGCGTCACCGACTCGGTCACCGGCATCGCCAACGCGATGTACGCGAACTCGCCGATGGTCGTGCTCGGCGGGAAGTCGCCGCTCGGCGAGCTCGAACGGGGCTCGCTCCAGGAGATGGACCACGTCGCGCTGGTCCGCTCGATCACGAAATGGGCCCGGACGTGTTGGGAGACGGGACGGATCGCCGACTACCTCACCGAGGCGTTCCGCCACGCCACTGCCGGCCGGATGGGCCCTGTGTTCCTCGACATCCCGCTCGACGTCCAGTTGAACGTGTGGCCCGCAGGCGTGGAGGTGCCCCAGGGGTTCCGCACGGAGGCCGGGCCGCTGGGCGATCCGGACCACGTCGCCCGGGCGGTGCGGCTGCTCCGCGACGCCGACCACCCCATCGTGTTCGCCGGGGCCGGGGTGCGCTGGTCCGGCGCACACGAGGCCCTGGCCGCGCTGGCCGACGCGCTGAAGGTTCCGGTGTTCCTGAACTCACTGGGCCGGGGCTGTCTCCCCCCCGATCACCCGTCGTTCTTCTCGGCGGCGCGCAAGTACGCGCTGGGGAAGGCGGACGTGATCCTGGCCCTCGGCGTCGACTGGGACTTCCGGCTGGGGTTCGGCCGGAAGGGGATGTCGGAGTCGGTCCGGGTGATCCAGGTCGACGTCGACGCCGTGCACATCGGCCGCAACCGGCCGGTCGACGTGGGCATCGTGGGCGACCCCGGCCGGGTGATCGCCCAGCTGCTGGACGCCGGCGTCGGCAACGCTGAGGAGCCGGCCTGGACCGCCGAGGTCCGCGACGAGGAGCGTCGCCTGGTCGAGGAGGCACGGGCCGGGATGGAGTCCGATGCCGTTCCCATCCACCCCCAGCGGTTCGCCCGGGAGATCCGTGATTTCCTCGACCCCGATGCCGTGGTGGTCGGCGACGGGGGGGACATCGTCGGTCTCAGCGCCTCGATCGTCCACGCGCGCGCCCCCGGCCACTGGCTCGACCCGGGGCCGTTCGGGTGCCTCGGCGTCGGACCGTCGTTCGCCATGGCGGCGAAGCTGGCCAAGCCGGACAAGCAGGTGATGATCGTGTACGGCGACGGGTCGTTCGGCCTCAACGCGATGGAGTACGAGAGCGCCATCCGACAGGACATCCCGTTCGTCGGGGTGATCGGGAACGACGGTGCGTGGGGACAGATCCGCGTTGCCCAGGAGGCCCTGTACGGAAGCGCTCCGGCGTCGGTGCTGTCGCAGGAGGCCGGCTACCACCGGATGGTCGAGGGGCTGGGTGGCCACGGCGAGCTGGTCACCGAGCCGGGCGAGATCCGGCCGGCGCTGGGCCGGGCGTTCGAGTCCGGGGTGCCGGCATGCGTCAACGTGCTCGTCGATCCCTCACTGATGCGTCGGGCCTCGTACCTCGGCTGAGTCAGCCGCCGCCGGCCTCGGCCTCGGGCCGGACGCCGACCGCCAGGGCGATCCGGGTGAGATCCGATCGAACGGAATCGAACCGGGCGTCCATCCGTTCCTCGAGGCGGTCGAACCGGCCGCTGAGCCCGTCGATCCGGCCATCCAGTCGTTCCTCGAGCCGGTCGATCCGAGCCTCGAGCCGGTCGAGCCTCCCCTTGCCGAGCCACCCCAGGATCAGGCCGACCGCGGCCACCACCACCGCGTTGATCGCCGTGGAGAGCGCCTCCATTTTCCTCGGCTCCTTCCCGGGGAGGACGGTTCCGAGCCTAGCACCGCCCGGCGACACGCTCAGCGCCGTTCTCGGGCGGTGTCCAGGAACCGCTCGCGATCGACCACGACCCGGACGTGGGTGCCGCGGGCGACCGGGCCGGCCGCGTCGGTGACCTCGAACCGGAACGTCAGCCGGCGGCCCTCGACCTCGGCCAGCGCCGCGGTGGCCGTGACCGTTCCGCCGACGGGCGTGGGCGCCAGGTGGTCGAGCTCGACCGAGGCGCCGACGGAGGTGGTCCCCGGGTCGAGCGCCTCGGCGACGGCGGTCACGGCGGCCGCCTCGACCAGCGCGAGGATCGCCGGGGTCCCCAGGACCGGGACGTCACCGGACCCGAGGCGCTGCGCGGTCATGTCCTCGGTGACGGTCTCCTCGACGGTGGCCTGCCGTCCGGGTGCCAGCATCGGTCGGTAGGCTAGCGCTCGCCTCATGGAAGGACCCGCTGCAACGATCGCGCTGGTGCTGGCGGAGACGGCCGCCGGCGGCACTGCTCTGCTGTGGCTCGGGGGGCTGTGGGGACGGGTTCGGCGTGGGTTCTTCGTCCTCACCGGGCTGGCCGTGCTGTCGTGCGCCGTCCTGGCCACGCTGGCCGCGAGCTCCGCCGCGACGACCCCCGTCGGCGAGGCCGCCAGGCTGGCGGTGCTCCTGTGCGCCCTGACCTCGGCCGTGCTGGGTCTGTCGGCGGCGGCGCTGATCCTGCGGCTCGACGTGGCCGGGAGAGCGCTGGGGCTCCTGGGCGTGCCCACGGCGGCGGCCATGCTCGGCGGGTTCGCCACGGTCGCCGGTTCGGGGTTCGTTCCGGCGCTGCTCCAGCTCCTGGCCGGGGCGGTGTTCCTCGGGGCGGTGCTGGACGGCCTCCTGCTGGGCCACTGGTACCTGACCGATCGGCGCCTCCCCCGCGACCACATCCGCCGGCTCTCGCTGGTCCTGCTCGTGGCCGTGGCGCTGGAGGCCGTCGCGGTGGCCGTCCTGGGGTTCGGGACGAGCGAGCCCCCGGACGTCAGCGGGTTCAGTCCGATCCTCGGCGTGGCTGGGCTCACCGTGTGGCTGGCGCTGGGGATGGTCGCGTGCACCGCCCTGATCGCCGTGCTGATCCGGGCCAGCCTGCGCGGCCAGAGCGCCCGGGCGGTGCAGGGCGCCACGGGGTTCTTCTACCTCGCGGTGATCACCGCGCTCACCGCCGAGACGGCCGCCAAGGTCGGGTTCCTCGGCTAGATGCGCGTCGAGGTCGCGCTGGCGATCGCCGCTCCCGTGGCGGTGGCCGCCGCGTGGCTCCTGGTCCGGGTCCGAGGGGTCTCGGTGTGGTCGGCGATGGGGGTCACGCTGGGCGGGCTCGGGGTGCTGTCGCTGGCGACAGGGGAGCCGTCGGCCGGGCCGAGGCCGTGGCTGGCTCTGATCGGTGGCGTGCTGGCGGGCGTGGCGCTCTACGCGGCCACGGCGGCGTTCCTGGCGGTGGCGGGACGGTGGCGACGCCTGGGGCGAGACGCTCGCGAGCTGTACGGGCGGCGTCGGGGCGTCGGGCTGGAGCAGGCCCTGGTGGCCTCGGTGGCGATCACCGCGCCGGGCGAGGAGCTGCTGTGGCGCGGGGTGGTCCTCGGAACCCTGGGGTCCGTCTTCGCCCCATGGGTGGCCGGCCTCCTGACCTGGCTCGGGTACGTGGCCGCGAACGCGGTCAGCGGCAGCGTGCCGATCCTCCTGGGCGCGATCGTGGGCGGCGCGGTCTGGACCGGCCTGGCGGTGTGGACCGAGGGCGTGGTGGCCTCGATCGGGTGTCACGCGGTGTGGACCGCCCTGATGATCGTGTTCCCGCCGATCCACGGAGAACGCGGGTGACCGATGTCCTCGACGCGGCCCTGGCCGTCCTCAGCCGGGGGGCGCTCTGTCACCTGGCCGCGCCATCCCCGCGCGGTCCGCACGTCACGCCGGTCGTGTTCGCCGTCGAGGGTGGCCGCCTGTGGGGGACCACCGGTCGGGGCACCACCAAGGCCCGGCGGTGGCGACGGGACGGCCGGGCCGCCGGGCTGGTGCGAGCGGGCGAGGACTGGGTGTCCTTCCGGGGCCGGGTCTCCACATACGACCTCCTCGATCCGTCGACGTGGGGTGACTCGATCGGCCGAATCCGCGAGGTCACTGCGGCCTCGGCCCGGTTCACTCTTCGGAACGCGCGATTCTTCGCCGGCTACGCCCGGGACGCGGCCAGGGTACCGCTGGCGTGGACGCCGCCGGCCCGAGTCCTGTTCTCGGTCGACCTCGAGGCCGGGCTGGTGGCGCGAGGGAGCCATGTGGTCGAGCGGTGGGGACGGTGGGGGCGAGGGCTGGACGGCGCGGGCGCGCACCGAGCCGTCAGGGATCCCTTGCCCGACGGCGGTCTCCCAGACGATGTGCGAACGCTGCTGACCGATCGCGGCGAGGGCACGCTCGCCCTCGAGGGGCGCTACGGGCCCGTCGTGCTCCCGGCCCGATGGACGCGCTCGGACGGCGTGTTCCTGGTCGTGATCCCGCGCCGGCAGTTGGCGCTGGCCGCGGCCCCCGCCCGGGGGGTGGCGTCGTTGGTGATCGAGCGCGCCTCGAGGTGGCGGGCGGCGAAGATGCGTGGCGCGCTGATCCGGGGCCAGGCGGCCACCCTCGTTCCAGCCGAGCTCCGGAGCGGACGGCGGTCGCTCGAATCCGCGATCCGGGACATCGTCGACGACGATCCGGAGGACGTGGCGGTGATCAGGCTCCGAACTCGGAGCGTGGTCTGGTGGCACGGCTGGGCCAGCGGTACCGTGGGCCGGCCGTGAGCCGGATCCGAGAGGCCATCGAGGTCGAGGCGCCGCCCGAGGACGTGTGGCGGGTGGTGGCCAACCCGCGGCACTTCCCTCGTTGGAACCGGTTCATCCGCGCCGTCGGGGACGTGCCCAGGAACGGGCTGCGCCGCGGATCGAGCTACTGGACCGAGGTCGGCGGCTTCGGCGTCACGGTGAAGGTACGAGCCAAGGTCGAGGACATCGATCCCCCCAACTACTCGCGCATCCGCCTGTCGGGACCGGTCGACGCGGTGGTGACCACGTGGGTCCGACCGGCCGGTGCGCGTCGGTCGCGGCTCGAGCACGAGATCGAGTACAGGATCCCGGGTGGCCCCGTCGGTGAGCTCCTGGCGCGGACCGTTCGGCTCTTCGGCGGCCGGCAGCTGGTCCGCCGGGGGATCCGGGCCCAGAAACGGCAGGTCGAAGAGGGCCGCCGGTAGCCGGTCAGTCGTTCCGCTCGCCCAGCCGGCGCTCCAGCTCCTTGATGTACTTCCGGGTGTTGCGCCGCCCGGGCCGGCCCACCAGGAACGCGATCACCGCGCCGATCAGGGCGCAGGCCAGGAACACCCAGATCAGCCGGACCTGCGCCGTGGTGAACACCAGATCGACCGTGACCTCGCGGGAGTTCCCGGCCACGAAGATGATGAACAGGATCAGCAGGATCAGGGCGACGATCACCTTGACGATCGTCCCCGTGTCCCGCTTCGGCTGTTCGGTGACGGGCTGCGGTGGCTGTCCCTCGCTCATGGCCTCCTCGGACCTCGACAGTATGATTGCCCGGCCGTGAACCCCGCAATCGGTCGTGGAGCGTCCACGGGGGGCGGAGGCAGGGCGCTCGCGCTCGGCGCGGCGGCGCTCCTGGTCGCGGCCGCCACGGCCCGAGGCCGCGGTCGTCGGCTCGACGACCGCCTGTTCGGTCTGGCGAACGGGCGGCTCCACCACCCCGCCCTCGACGCCGCGTTCGGCGCGGTCACCGAGCTCGGGTCGCTGTGGGCCGCGGCGGCGGCGGCGGGAGCGATGGCCGCCGGCGGCCGGCGGCGGGAGGCGGCCGACGCCCTCGGCGCGGCCTCGGCGATGTGGTTGCTCGGCCAGGGGCTGAAGCGAGCGTTCCGGCGGCTCCGCCCGTACGAGGCGGACCTCCCCGGACCCCGGCGCCTCCTGATCGGCAGGCCACACGGCGCGTCGTGGCCCAGCTCCCACCCGGCCACCCTGCTGGCCTTCGTCACCGTGGCCGGCCGCGACCTGGGGCTGAGCTCGGGGACGGGGGCCGCGCTCAGGGGGCTGGCCGCGGTGGTGGGGGGCTCCAGGGTCGTCCTCGGCGTGCACTACCCGGCCGACGTGGTCGGGGGGCTGCTTCTCGGTCGGGCGGTGGCCGACGGGTGGAGCACGGCCGTCTCGCCGAGGGTCCTCGGATAGACTCGCTCGCCGTGGACCTGCTCGCCGTGATCGGGTGGCCGATCCTCGATCGCATCCGGTTGGGACCGTTGGGCGTCTCGCCGCACGGGATCGGCATCGCCGCCGGCTACCTGGCCGGGTCGTGGTGGATGCTTCGGGAGGGCCGGAAGCGCGGCCTGTCCGACGACCACATCGGCTCGCTCCTCCTGTGGGCGCTGGTCGGCGCCATCGTCGGTGCCCGGCTGTTCTACGTGATCGGTCACTTCAGCGAGTTCGAATCGTTCGGCGACATGCTGGCGATCTGGCGGGGCGGCATCAGCCTGATCGGCGGGATCGCCGGTGCCGTCATCGCCGGATACCCGCTGATGCGCCGGTACGGCTACCGGTTCTTCCAGGTGATGGATCCGGCCGCCATCGGTCTGGCCTTCGGCATCTTCATCGGCCGCATCGGGGACCTGATCATCGGCGACCACCTCGGGAAGCCGACCGACTTCTTCCTCGGCTGGGCGTACCGGGGCGGGACCCTTCCGGGACCCTGGTTCGAGACGGCGCCGGGTGAGTGGGTGGCCCGGCTCAGCGGCGGGTTCACCGAGACGCTGTCACGAAGCGGGGCCACGCTGGTCGACGGAAGCGGCGAGGTCGTGGCCACCGGTGCGGGCGTCCACCAGACCGCGCTGTACGACTTCTTCATCGCCGGCGGCCTGTTCCTGTTCCTGTTCTGGCTGAACCGTCGGCCTCGCCGCGAGGGCGTGCTGATCCTGTCGTTCGCCATCTGGTACGGGCTCGGCCGGGTCATCACCGACCTCCTCAGGATCGACAAGACGTTCTTCGGGCTCACCGGGAGCCAGTGGACCTCGATCGCCGCGGTAGCGATCTCGATCGTGCTGCTGATCCGGTTCCTCATCCGACCGCTGCCGGCCGACGCCGAGGAACCCGTCCCGGTCGGACCGACCGAGGGACGCACCACGGACTTCACGCCTCCACCGGAGCCCTGAGCCCTCCGGGGCTGGCGGGACGCCGCGCGTTGAGCGGTTACCGGGGAGCGACCGTCAGCGGGAGGGACTTGCCGACCCGCGTCTTCGTCTGGCGGACGAGGTCGCCGGCGAGCTCGCGAAGCGCCCGGCCCGCCGGCGAGTCGGGCTCGTGGAGGACCACCGGGCGGCCCCGGTCGGCGCCCTCGCGGAGCGACACCTGCATCGGCACCGCGCCGAGGAGCGGCACGCCGAGGGCGTCGGCGGTGGCCCGGCCGCCGCCGGTCCCGAACAGGTCCGTGATCTCGCCGCAGTGGGGGCACACGAAGCCCGACATGTTCTCGATCACGCCGAGGAGCTTCAGCCGTACGTTCGGGTGCTGGGCCATCCGCCCGGCTCGCTCGGCCACCTTGCTGGCGGCGTCCTGCGGGGTGGTGACCACCAGCATCGACCCGCTGGGGAGGAACGAGGCCAGCGACAGCGACACGTCGCCGGTCCCGGGCGGCATGTCGACCAGCAGCACGTCGAGGTCGCCCCAGTACACGTCGCCGAGGAACTGCTGGAGGGCCTTGTGCAGCATCGGGCCGCGCCAGATCACCGGGGTCTCGTCGGAGACGAAGAACCCCATCGAGATGACCTTCACCCCGTAGGCCTCCAGCGGCAGGATCATGTTGTTGAACCCGACCGGCTGGCCGGAGGCGCCCAGCATCCGCGGGATGGAGAAGCCCCACACGTCGGCGTCCAGCACCCCCACCCGCTGCCCCTCGGCGGCCATGGCCGCGGCCAGGCTGGCGGTGACGCTCGACTTGCCGACCCCGCCCTTGCCCGAGGCCACCGCGATGACCTCGGTGTCGCCGGAGGTGAAGAAGGTCTGCTGTGGGGCCTGGTCGCCCCGGAGCTGGGTCACCAAGGTCTCGCGCTGGTCGCCGGTCATCTCGCCAAGCCGCACCTCGACGCTCCGGACCCCGTCCAGGGGCGCCACGGCGGCCGTGACGTCCTGGTTGATCCGGTCGCGCAGGGGGCAGCCGGCGATCGTCAACAGCACGTCCACCCGGACGTGGCCGTCGGAGACCTCGATGCCCTTCAGCATGCCGAGGTCCTCGATCGGCTTGCCGATCTCCGGGTCGAGGACCTTCCGGAGCGCCGCGCGGACCTGCTCTTCGGTGGCCACGAACCCCATAGTATCGGTTAGACCGGGATCCGGACGGGGGGGCGTGCGGTGGCCACGAAGGGCCTGGAGATCCACAAGGCGCTCGCCGACGACACCCGGTTCCGCCTGTACCGCTACCTCCGCCTGACCGATCGGCCGGTCTCGGTCCGGGAGATGTCGCGCCGGTTGTCCCTCCACCCCAACACGCTCCGGCCCCACCTCCGCCGGCTCGTGGAGGCCGGCCTGGTGACCCACCAGGTCCGGAAGACCGCCGGGGTGGGCCGCCCCCAGACCCAGTACCGGGCCGTGGAGCCGGTCGGGGACGAGGGCCGGGACTTCCGGCTCCTGG
>CALAEC010000083.1 GCA_937890785.1 uncultured Actinomycetes bacterium | reverse complement strand
GAGCGGGCCGCGGCTTCCCGAATTGTCAGCCCGAGGCGGCGTCGGGCGTCACGGAGGACCTCACCGAGGGCCTCACGGAGGCGGGCGGCGTCCAGGCTCGATCCGGCGATGGCGCGGAGCATACTCGCGGGGCGCGGCCGGGGAAAGGGGCGAACGAGCGTACCGAGCATACGCCGGCCGCCCGACCTCGACGTAGGCCATCTGGCCACGCTCCGTGGTCATTTCGGCCGAAGTGTGGCACCATACAGCCCTCGCGTTCCGGTGAACGGGGTTCGGGCCTCAGGCGAATGGGAAGGGGGACCGATACACGGAACGAGCGGACCAAGGAGTCGAACGGGATGAGGAGGCCCATGCGGTCGCCGAGCGAGGCCAAAGTCACCCAGCGAGCCAGCGAGAGCGACCGCCCCGACCGCCGCTCCTCGCCACCCTCTGAGCTCGAGGTCCTCCAGGCCATCTCCCGCGCGTTCGGCTCATCGGCCGATGCCCGCGAAGCCGTCGTGGCGGCCGTCCGCTGGGTTCGGGCCGCGGTCGCCGACGAAGACGCCGGCGTGCGGATCTTCCTGACCCGGTCCGACGGCCAGCTGGCTCCGGCTCTTCCCCGGATCGAGGTCGCCGACGACCCCGAGCGCGTCGCCGAGCGCCACCGCGTCCTCGAGTCCCGCCGGCCGGCCCGAGCGCCGCTGCCGGACGGTCGCCTCCTGCTGACGATCCCCCTGATCTCCCGGGGTGAGCTGGTCGGCGTGCTCGACGTCACCGCCCCGGAGGCCGCCGCCACCGAGCGGTGGGGAACGATCGACGCCGTGGCCAGCCAGATCGCCATCGTGTTCCGCAACCTGGCCGCGACCTCGAGGCTGTCGGCTGGGCTCGAGAGCGCCAAGGACCTCGCGGGGATGGCCACGGAGATCGTCCGGGCCGGGAGCCCGGAGGAGGCCGTGAGAGCGGCCGTGCGCTTCTGCCACGAGCGGTTCGGCGGACCGGCCGCCGGATGGCTCGTCGGGGACGATCCCTCGCGCCTGCGACTGGTGTCCGCGCTCGGCTTCGGGAGGGAGCGTGGGCGCGTGCTGCGGTCGCGGATGCGGCTGCTTCGCCACGCTGACCTGATCGACGACGAGCGCCGGGCCGAGACCGCCGCCGCATTCGCCGAGATCGCCGGGGTGCCGGTCGCGGAGACGGCGGTGACGGCCAACGCGGTCCTGGCCGTGGGCGGCCTGTCCCCCGGTGGCCACGCGCCGTTCCGCTTGGTCGAGGGCCTGCTCGAGGACGTCATCGATCACCTGGCCGTGGTGGAGGCCGCCGCACGCCGGCACGAGCGCCTCGACCTGGGGCTCGCCCTGACCGCGCACGAGGTCCGGGGGCCCCTGGTGGGGGCGCTGGCGATCATCGAGCGCCTGCTGATGGAGCACGAGCACGACGAGGAGGACCGCGGGCTCCTGGACCGGTCCCGGGAGCAGCTGGAGCAGCTCAGCCGGCTGGTCGACTCGCTGCTGCACTGGGCCGTGGCCGGCCGGCCGTTGGAGATGCGAGCGACCGACCTCACGGGCCTGGTTCGCCAGGCCGCCGACTGGTGCGCTCGGGAGACCGGCACCGACCGCACCGTCGTCACGGGCCCCGACGGCATCGAGGTGCTGGCCGACGCGGATCACCTCCGCGGCGCGATGACCAACGTGATCCGCAACGCGATCCTGTACTCCCCGCCCGAGACCGAAGTCTCGGTCAGGGTCGAGGTCGATGGCAACACGGCCCGGGTCACCGTGCGTGACCAGGGACCGGGCGTCCCGGTCGGGGAGCGGGACTCGATCTTCGACCCGTTCATGCGGGGGGCCGCGGCTTATCTGTCCCGGACCGGCAACGGACTCGGGCTGTTCATCACCCGCCGGGTGCTCCAGGCGCACGGCGGAGACGTGTGGCTGTCCTCGAACGGGGCCGGGGCCATGTTCACCCTCGAGCTGCCCGTGGCGGTGACGCCGTGAAGGTCCTCGTCGTCGATGATCACGCACTGTTCACCGACGCGATCCTCCCCGTGCTCGAGAGCATGGAGGAGATGGAGGTGCTGGGCGTGGCCCGGAGCGGCCGCGAGGCCCTGGAGCTCGCCCGGAGCGGACGCCCCGACCTGGTCATGCTCGACCTCGGCCTCCCCGACATGACCGGGATCGAGATCGGGCGGGAGCTCCTCGAAGAGCGGCCCGACCTGACGATCCTGGCGCTGACCGGTCGGCGGGACGCCCTGGCGGTGCGGGAAGCCATGGCCGTCGGGTTCGCCGGGTACCTGACGAAGGACACGCCGCTGCCGAGCTTCGCCGAGCACATCCGCTCGGCGCTGCGCGGCGAGACCGTCGTGCCGACGAGGCTCGAGACGCCCCGGGTCGAGACCCGAACCCCCGAGGAGGAGTCCGCGACGCTGCTGGCCGGCCAGCTGACCCCCCGGGAGCGCCAGGTCCTGAGCCTCTTGGTCGAGGGCAGCGACAACGCCGAGATCGCCCGCCGCCTGTCCGTCAGCGCGAACACCGTCCGGACCCACGTCCAGAGCATCCTGACGAAGCTCGGTGTCCGTTCGCGCCTCCAGGCCGCGGCGTTCGCGGTTCGTCACCAGGTCGTCGAGGTCGGGAGCCGGCGGGTTCCGTAGATGGCCCAGATCGATCCATCGGTTCGCGTCCTGATCGCTGATGCCCACTCATTGTTCCGCGAGGCCCTGGTCAGCGCGCTGGCGGGTCAGTCGGACCTCGAGGTCGTGGGCGAGGCCAAGGACGGGCTCGAGGCGGTGTCCGAGGCGTCCAGGACCGAGCCCGAGGTCGCCGTGTTGGACGCAGAGCTCCCGAACTGCGACGGAGTCCGGGCCACCAAGCTGATCCGGGAGCGCCTCCCGGAGTGCCGGGTGGTGGTGCTCGCCGCGGAGGAGGATCACGAGACGCTGGCCGATGCGATCCACGCCGGGGCCAACGGCTACCTGACCAAGGCCTCGCCGCTCACCGATCTGATCGACGCGATCCGGGCGGTGCACCGGGGCGACACGCTGATCCCGGCCCGCATGCTCGGCGATCTGCTCGGCCGGCTGATCGACCGGCGGCAACAGCAGTCCGACGCGGTCCGGCGGATCGGCCGCCTCACCACCCGGGAGCGCGAGGTGCTGAACCTCCTGGCGCAGGGTGGCGACAACGACACGATCGCCCAGGCCCTGGTGATCAGCCCGCAGACGGCCCGCACCCACATCCAGAACGTGCTGGTGAAGCTGGGGGTGCACTCGCGGCTCGAGGCCGCCGCGCTGGCCATCCAGAACGGCCTGTCGGCTTAGGGAGCCGCCCGCTCCTCCTCGCCGCCGACGAGGCCGTGCTCCGCCGCGAACCGCACCACGTCGAGCCGGCTGTGGGCGTCGAGCTTCGCGTACAGGTTCTGCATGTGGGTGCGGACGGTGTGCTGGCTGACGTCGAGCCTGCTGGCGATGTCCCGGACGGCGACCCCTTCCGCCAGGAGCTTGAGGATCAGGCGCTCTCTTGAGGTGAGCGCTCGGAGGAGCGCCATCCCGTCGGGGCGCTCGTCCCGGCCGG
>CALAEC010000082.1 GCA_937890785.1 uncultured Actinomycetes bacterium | reverse complement strand
ACGCGCGCCGGAGTAGCTCAGTTCGGCAGAGCACGCGATTCGTAATCGCGGGGTCATGGGTTCGAATCCCATCTCCGGCTCGAACTCACTCGTATCGGGCAAGACGACTACACTTTCCTCCAGATGAACGGCGACGGGTGAAGCCGGCGCTCGACTCTACGGCCCTCCTGGAGGGTCTCCCCGACGCCGTGCTCGTGGCCGACGCGGAGGGCCGGTGCCTCCACGCAAACCAGGCGATGCTCGAGCTGCTTCGCTGCGGCCGGGACGAGGTCATCGGGGCCGACATCGCTACGCTGCTTCCCGGAGTGCCGGCCGAAGGGCGGGCCCGGATCGGTCTCCGCAGGCCCGGCGGGAGCACCGTGCACGTCGATGTGGCGACGGCCGCAGCCGAGCTCGCGGGTGAGGCCCACACGGTCGCCGTCCTCCGCGAGATCACCCGTCGGCCCTGGCGGGAGGCCGTCTCCGCGGTCCAGTTCACGGTCGCGGAGATCCTGGCCGATGCCTCCACACCCGAGGAGGCCGCGCCTCGGCTCCTCGAGGCGCTCGCCGAACAGCTCGGATGGGACACGGCCGAGTTCTGGGTCGTCGATGGCGACCGGCTCCGGACGGCAGGCGTGTGGGCCACGCCCGAGCTCGAGCTCGGCGAGTTCGAGCGGATGACCAGGCAGCTGACCCTCGGTCGCGGCGATCCCCTCCCCGGGTCGGCGTGGGGCGAGGAAGGGCCTGTGTGGATCGAGGACGGGCTGGCAGGGATGCCGTTCGTCCGGCAGGCCGTGGCCACTGAACAGGGCCTCAACGCGGCGTTCGCAGTCCCGATCCGGCATGCGGACGAGGGGATCGTCGGCGTGCTGGCCTTCTTCGCCAGAGGGCGGCAACCCGAGGACGCCGAGCTGCTGCAGGCCCTCGAACCGTTGACCGCGCAGGTCGGCCACTTCCTTCACCGCCGGAGGATCGAGCAGGACCTCCGCGAGTCGCGCGACCAGCTCCAGGCGCTCCTGGAGGGCGTCGACGAAGGGATCACGGTGCAGGCCCCCGACGGGAGGCTCCTGTTCGCCAACCACGGGGCCGCTCGAGCCATCGGGTTCGACTCGCCCGAGGAGCTGGTGACGACGCCGGTCGCCGACGTGATGCGGCGATTCGAGATCCTCGACGAGGAGGGCCAGCCCCTCCAGCTCGAGCGGCTTCCCGGCCGGAGGGCGCTCCAGGGCGAGCGGAACGCCGCGGAGCTGGTTCGGTTCCGCGTGGTGGCCACCGGGGAGGAGCGGTGGTCCCTCGTGTCGGCGTCGCCGGTCCTGGATGAGCGCGGCGCCGTGCGGTTCGCCGTCAACATCTTCCAGGACGTCACCGAGCGGAGACGGGCCGAGGAGGGACGCCGGTTGCTGGGGGAGGCCAGCGCGATCCTGGCGTCCTCGCTGGACTACCGCACGACGCTCCGATCGGTGGCCGAGCTCGCGGTGCGTCGCCTGGCGGACTGGTGCGTCGTCTACGTCCAGGAACGAGAGGAGCTCCACCAGCTCGCGGTGGTCCACAAGGATCCCGCCATGACCACCATGGCCGAGGACCTCCAGCGGCGATTCCCATTCGAGGAGCGATCCCGCCCGATCATGGAGGTGGTCCGGAACGGCCGGCCGGTCCTGATTCCGGAGGTGACCGACGAGATGCTCGCCGACGCGGCTGTCGACGATGCGCACCTGGGGGCCCTGCGTGGGCTGGGGTTCCGCTCCGCCATCGTTGTGCCGATGCACGCGGCAGATCAGTCGCTCGGGGCCATCGTCTTGGTCTCCGGTCCTGGCGGTCGCCGTTTCGGCCAGGACGACCTCCAGCTGGCCGAGGAGCTGGGCCGGCGAGCGGCCGTGGCCCTGGACCATGCCAGGATCCACGAGGAGCGTGGCCACGTGGCCGAAACGCTTCAGCGGAGCCTGCTCCCTCCCGAGACCCCGGCCATCCCGGGGATGGAGGTGGGGACGCGGTACCGCCCCGCCGTTCACGACATCGCCGGCGACTTCTACGACGTCTTCCCCGTCGGTGACGGGGAGTGGGCGGTGATGATCGGCGACGTCTGCGGGAAGGGCGCGCCCGCGGCGGCCCTCACCGCGGCGGCCAGGTACAGCGTGCACGCCGCGGCGATCGAGCACCGGGAACCGGTCTCGATCCTGTCCGTCCTGAACGAGGCGCTGATCCGACAGGACATCGAGGGCCGGTTCTGCACCCTCCTGTTCGCCATGGTCCGACCGGAGCAAGGCGGCGCCGCGCTCACGCTGGCCACCGGCGGCCACCCCCCCGCGCTGGTCCTGCGGCGCGACGGCTCGGTGGAGGTCACCGAGGTCCAGGGAACCCTCCTCGGCGTGGTCCCGAACCCCACGATCGGCCAGGCCGCCGTCCGCCTGCAGGAAGGTGACGCCATCGTCCTGTACACGGACGGTCTGACCGACGGCGGCATCACCGACGTGGAGATGGTGGCCTCGGAGCTGAAACGCCACGCCGGCAAGACCTCCGAGGAGATCGCCGCCGCGGTGGAGTCGCTGCTTCCGTCGGGAGAACGCCGCGACGACCTGGCGATCCTGGTGCTGCGGGTCCTCGACGTTACCGCGTGATGCGAACGGGGGTGCCGAGCGGCACCGTTCGGGCCAGCCGCGTGATGGCCGGGTTCTCCATACGGATGCAGCCGTGGCTGACGGCCTGTCCGATCAGGGACGGGGCGTTCGTCCCGTGGATGGCCACCTGTCCATCGCCGCCGGCGAACTCCTCGTACACCTCCGAGTGGGCCGACAGCCCGTAAGCGTAGCGGCCGTACGGGCCGAAGGGATCGCCGGGCTCCACCAGGACCGTGGTGAAGAAGAGCCCGGTCGGGGTGGGCGAGCCGGGCTGGCCCACGGCGACCGTCTCCCGCAGGACGATCCGGTCCGCCTGGAACACCGTGAGCCGCCGACCGCTGAGATCGACCCGGATCCGGTAGGCATGCTCCGAGAGCGTCACGTCGCGGGCGCGGATCCAGCCCTCGGACCCGTTCGGCTCCATCGGGAGGAGGGCCCGGAGCCATTCGTCCCGCTCCTCCCGAACCAGGAAGACCCGGGGCTCGTCGAAGACCCCCCGGCGTTCGAGACGAACGAAGGGATCGTCGGCTCCGGGACGGCGGAAGATCGGGACGCGGGCCACCGCGGCCTCGGCAACCACGCTGGCTCGGGGCTCGGGCACGGCCACGACCGGCGCGGGCGGCGCCACCGCGGCCAGGTCGACGGCGGCGTAGTCCGCTTCGGTATCTCCGGGGGTCCAAGGCGACCCGCCACACGAGGCGGCGAGCACGGCGAGGAGAGCGCCGATGGTTACGCGGGACGGGGACACCTCGAACATTGTAGCTGCGTCATCGGCCTCTCGCGCGGCGCGCTGGAGCGGGGCCGACGTCGCGATTTGCTAGAATCCCGCGCGCCATGCGGGCCCCGCGGACCCTCCTCCTC
>CALAEC010000081.1 GCA_937890785.1 uncultured Actinomycetes bacterium | reverse complement strand
CCGCCAGTCGCTCGGCCAGCCCGCGCACCTGGAGATCGACGATCCGGGCGATCTCGGCCTTATCCAGCGGCTCGAACACGATGATCTCGTCGACCCGGTTCAGGAACTCGGGACGGAACGCCTCGCGCACCTGGGCCAGGACCCGCTCCCGGCGCTCGTCCGGCGACAGCGTCTCGTCGAAGAACCACGCGCTCCCAAGATTCGAGGTCATGATCAGCACGCAGTTCTTGAAGTCGACCGTTCTCCCCTGCCCGTCGGTGAGCCGTCCGTCATCGAGGACCTGGAGGAGCAGGTTGAATGCGTCCTGGTGGGCCTTCTCGATCTCGTCGAGGAGGATCACCGAGTACGGACGGCGGCGGACGGCCTCGGTCAGTTGGCCGCCTTCCTCGTAGCCCACGTACCCGGGCGGCGCGCCCACCAGGCGGGCCACTGCGTGCCGCTCCTGGTACTCGCTCATATCGATTCGGATCATGGCCCGCTCGTCGTCGAACAGGTACTCGGCCAGAGCCCGGGCCAGCTCCGTCTTCCCCACCCCGGTGGGGCCCAGGAAGATGAACGACCCGATCGGGCGGTTTGGGTCGGAGAGGCCTGCCCGGGCCCGGCGGATCGCGTTGGCCACCGCCGACACGGCCGGGTCCTGCCCGACCACCCGCTCGTGGAGGGCCGCTTCCATGCGGAGCAGCTTGGCCATCTCGCCCTCCATCAGCCGGGCCACCGGGATCCCCGTCCACGACGCCACCACCTCGGCCACGTCCTCCTCGTCGACCTCCTCCTTCAGCATGGTGCGCTCGGCCTGGACCTCAGCCAGGCGGGCCGTGGCCTCGTCGAGCTCGCGGTGGAGCTCGGTGAGCCGGCCGTACCGGAGCTCGGCGACGCGCTCGAGGTCGCCGTCGCGCTCGGCCCGCTCGGACTCGCCGCGGACCTCCTCGATCTCGGACTTCAGCTCACGGATCCGGGCGATGTGCTCCTTCTCCCGCTCCCAGTGTGCCCGCATCGCGGTGAGCCGCTCGTTCAGGTCGGCCAGCTCGCGCTCAAGGGCGGCCAGCCGCTCCCTCGACGCGTCGTCGGTCTCCTTGGTCAGCGCGGCCCGCTCGATCTCGAGCTGGCGAACCCGGCGGTCGACTTCGTCGATCTCGATGGGCATCGAGTCGATCTCGATCCGGAGCCGGCTGGCGGCCTCGTCCACCAGGTCGATGGCCTTGTCGGGGAGGAACCGGCCGGTCACGTAGCGGTCGGAGAGGACGGCCGAGGCCACCAGGGCCTCGTCGCGGATGGCCACGCCATGGTGCACCTCGTACCGCTCCTTCAGTCCGCGGAGGATGCCGATGGTGTCGGCCACCGACGGCTCACCGACGTAGACCGGCTGGAACCGCCGCTCCAGCGCCGGATCCTTCTCGATCCGCTGGCGGTACTCGTCGAGGGTCGTGGCGCCGATGGCCCTGAGCTCGCCTCGGGCCAGCATCGGCTTCAGCATGTTGCCGGCGTCGACGGCACCCTCGGCGGCTCCGGCGCCCACCACCGTGTGGAGCTCGTCGATGAACGTGACGATCTCGCCTTCCGACGCGGCGATCGCCTGAAGCACGGCCTTGAACCGCTCCTCGAACTCGCCCCGGTACTTGGTGCCGGCGACCAGCGAGCCGATGTCGAGCGCCACCACCCGCTTGCCCTTCAGCCCCTCCGGCACGTCCCCCTCGACGATCCGCCGGGCCAGGCCCTCGACGATGGCGGTCTTCCCTACGCCGGGCTCGCCGATCAGGACGGGGTTGTTCTTGGTCCGCCGGGACAGCACCTGGATCAAACGGCGGATCTCGTCGTCCCGGCCGATCACAGGATCGAGCTTCCCCCGACGGGCCAGGTCGGTGAGGTCGCGCCCGTACCGCTCCAGGGCCTGGTACTTGTCCTCGGGGTTCTCGTCGGTGACTCGCTGGCGGCCCCGGACCTGCGCCAGGGCGCTGAGGACGCTCTCACGATCCAGCCCTGCCTCGGCCAGGAGGAGGGCCAGCTCGGTGTCACCCTCGAGCATGGCCAGCAGGAGGTGCTCGGTGGAGATGTACTCGTCGTCGAGTGCGGCGGCCTCCGACGCCGCGCGCTCCAGGAGCGCCGCCGTGGCCGGCGACAGCCCGACCTCGACCGCACCCCCGAAGACCTTTGGGACCCGGTCGAGCCGCTCCTCGACGCGGTCGCGGACGCTCCTCGGCGACGTTCCGGCCGCGTGGAGCACGGGGTACAGGACCCCCTCGGGATCGGACAGCAGAACGAACAGGACGTGCTCGGGCTCCACCCGAGGGTGGTTGCGCTGGATCGCCACTCCCTGGGCGTCACCGAGGGCCTGGCGCGAGCGGAGGGTCAGCCTGGCGGGATCCATCTCAGCCTCGCTCCCACGGCAGTCGCGTGCTCCGCATCGGCACCAGGTCGCCGCCGGCCCGGCGACGGGCGGACTCGAGCTCGCGGCTCAGCTGGTCGAGCTCGCGCCGGGCCAGCTCGACCTGCGCCTGGAGCTCCATGATCAGCTTCACCCCGGCGAGGTTCACACCGCGCTGGGTCAGCTGCTGGATCCTGCGCAGCCGGGCGATGTCCCGGTCCGAGTACCGCCGGGTGTTTCCGGCCGTCCGGGCCGGCCGGAGCAGCCCCTTGCGCTCGTAGATGCGGAGCGTCTGGGGATGCACGCCGGCCAGCTCGGCGGCCACGCTGATGATGTAGACCGCTCGCTCCTCGCGTTCGTCGGCCATCCGCTACTCCTCCGTTCCCAGGTGGGCCCGCGGGCTCGGCCCGCCGGCGTCCCGAAGCCGTTTCAGCAGGTCGCGCTCCTCCCTGGACACCTTGCCGGGGACCTCGACCTCGACCGTGGCCAGCAGGTCCCCGTGCCCGCCCCGACGCTTCGGCGCGCCCTTGCCGCGGATGCGGAAGGTCCGGCCGTTGCGGGTGCCGGCCGGCACCTTCAGCGTCACCGCGCCGTTCAGCGTGGGCACCTTGACGTTCGACCCCAGCGCCGCCTCCGGGAAGGTCACCGGCACCGTGAGCAGGAGGTCGGCCCCGCGGCGCTGGAAGAACCGGTGCGGGCGGACCCGGACGGCCACGTAGAGGTCGCCGGGCGCGGCGCCGGGTGGACCAGCCTCGCCGCGACCGGCCAGCCGGATCCTCGCTCCGTCCTCGACACCCGCGGGGATCTTGACCCGGAGCGTCCGGGTGGCCGTGGTGCTTCCGCTGCCCGCGCACGTCGGGCAGGGGTCCTCGATGATCTGGCCCCTCCCCCCGCACCGCGGGCACGGGCGGGACAGCGAGAAGAACCCCTGGTCCACCGCCACGGAGCCGGCCCCGCCGCACTGCGGGCACGTCACGGGGGCCGTCCCCTGCCTGGCGCCTGAGCCGTGGCACGTCTGGCACGGCTGGGTGCCGGTGACGCGGAGGGGCACCGTGGTCCCGGCCATGGCGTCCTCGAAGGACACCTCGACCTCGGCCACCAGGTCGGCCCCGTGCCTGGCCCGGGCCCCGGCCCGACCCTCGCCGAACAGGTCGAACAGGTCCCCGAGGCCCCCGACCCCGAAGCCGAGGTCCTCGAAGCGGGTACCACCGGGACCGCCCGGACCGCCGCCGGGGCCGAAGCGGAAGCCCGAGGCCGCCATGTCTCGGACCCGGTCGTACTCCTTGCGCTTCGCCTCGTCCCCGAGCACGTCGTAGGCGGTGGAGATCTCTTTGAACCGCTCCTCGGCCTGCTTATCGCCCTTCGTGGCATCGGGATGGTGCTGTTGGGCGAGCTTGCGATAGGCCTTCTTGATGTCGGCCTGCGAGGCGTTCCGGGCCACACCGAGGACGGCGTAGTAGTCCTTCTCGAGCCACTCCCGGCTGACCGTCACGGCCGCCTCCGGATCACCGCCTGCCGACCTTGACCCCGGCCGGCCGGATCACTCGTCCCTTCAGCGTGTAGCCCGTCCGAAGGACGTCCGCGACGTACGGCTCGCCTTCGGGATCGCCCTCGGCCTGGAGCAGCGCCTCGTGTCGCTCGGGATCGAACGGACGGTTCTCCGCATCGATGCGCTCCAGCCCCACCGAGCGAAGGATGTCGGTGAGCTTCGCGTACACGAGCTCGACGCCGTGCAGGAACTTGTCGAAGTCGGGCTTGGCCTCGGCGGCCATCAGCGCCAGCTCGAACTCGTCGAGGACCTCGAGGAGGCGGGCCACCAGCGGCTCCGCCGCCAGCTCGAGCGACCGTGTCTGCTCCCGGAGGACCCGCTTGCGGTAGTTCTCGAACTCCGCCTTCAGCCGCTTCAGATCCCCCAGATACTCCGCGGCACGCTCGTCTGCGCCGACCTGCGCCGTGGCACCCTTGGCGCCGCCTTCGTCGACAAGAGGTGTCTCCTCCGGCGACGCCTCGGGCGCTTCGTCGGATGGGCCGCGAGGGTCCTCGGAGGGGACACCTCTCGTGCCCGAAGAGGACCCGAGCGGCCCGTCAACCGTGTCCCGTTCGTCGTCGGGGCGGACGCGGCGCTTGTCGGTCACTCGGACCTTGGGGCGCTGCTCGCGGTCGTCGCGGTCGTTCTCCGTCATCCGGTCGCCTTCACCTTGTCGACCGGCGGCACCCACCTTCTCATCGCCATCACGATGCACCGCCTTCGTCAACGACCTCGCCCTCGACAACGTCCTCGCCGCCTGGCTGCGCCGACCCCGCGCCACCGCCGCCGGCCGCCTGCTCCTGCTGCTGGGCCTGGGCCTGCTGGTAGACGGCCTGCCCGACCCGCTGGAACGACTGCATCAGCGCATCGGTGGCCGAGCGGATGGCGTCCGTGTCGTCGCCCTTGAGGGCGTCCTTCACCGCCGCGATGTCCTTCTCGACCTGGGCCTTGTCCTCTGCCGAGACCTTGTCGCCGAGCTCGGCCAGGTTCTTCTCGGCCTGGTACGCCAGGTTGTCCGCGTTGTTCCGGACCTCCGCGGCCTCTCGCCGCTTACGGTCCTCCTCCGCGAACTGCTCGGCCTCCTGGACCATCCGGTCGATCTCCTCCTTGGCCAGGGCCGTGCCGCCGGTGATGGTCATGGCCTGCTCCTTACCGGTGGCCGTGTCCTTGGCAGAGACGTTCACGATGCCGTTCGCGTCGATGTCGAACGTCACCTCGATCTGCGGCATCCCTCGAGGCGCCGGGGGGATGCCGGTGAGCTGGAAGCGACCGAGGCTCCGGGCTCCCGGGGAGTACACGGTCTCGGCCTCGCCCTGGAGAACGTGCACCTCGACCTGGGTCTGCCCGTCGTCCGCGGTGGTGAACACCTCGGACTTCTTCGTCGGGATCGTGGTGTTGCGCTCGATCAGCCGGGTGAAGATGCCGCCCTTCGTCTCGATGCCCAGCGAGAGCGGGGTCACGTCGAGCAGGAGGACGTCCTTGACCTCGCCCTTGAGCACACCCGCCTGGATGGCGGCGCCGACCGATACGACCTCGTCTGGATTCACGCCCTTGTGGGGCTCCTTGCCGCCGGTCAGCTTCTTGACGAGCTCCTGGACCATCGGCATCCGGGTGGCCCCGCCGACCAGGATCACGTGGTCGATGGCCGACACGTCCTTGCCCCAGTCCTTCACCGCCTGGTTGAACGGGCCCTCCAGCTGCTGCACCAGGTCCTCGGTCATCCGCTCGAACTCCGAACGGGACAGCGACATGTCGAGGTGCAGCGGTCCCTCGGTGATGAACGGCAGGTTGATCGAGGTCTGGGAGACCTGCGACAGCTCGATCTTCGCCTTCTCCGCGGCGTCCTTCAGCCGCTGCATGGCGATCCGGTCCTTCGACAGGTCCACGCCGTGGGCGTTCTGAAACTCCTTGACGATCCAGTCGATGACCTTCTGGTCCCAATCGTCGCCGCCGAGCTTGGTGTTCCCGGCGGTGGCCTTCACCTCGAACACGCCCTCCCCGATCTCCAGGAGCGACACGTCGAACGTCCCACCGCCGAGGTCGAACACGAGGATGGTCTGGTCCGAACCCTGCTTGTCGAGGCCGTAGGCCAGCGAAGCGGCCGTGGGCTCGTTGATGATCCGCAGGACCTCGAGCCCCGCGATCTGGCCGGCCTCCTTGGTGGCCTGGCGCTGGGCGTCGTCGAAGTACGCGGGGACGGTGATCACCGCCTGGGTCACGGTGTCGCCCAGGTAGGCCTCCGCGTCCCGCTTCAGCTTGGTCAGGATCTGGGCGGAGATCTCCTGCGGCGTCCAGTTCTTGCCGTCGATCTCCTGGGTCCACGATGTCCCCATCTCGCGCTTGATCGACCGGATGGTCCGGTCCGGGTTGGAGATGGCCTGGCGCTTGGCGAGCTCGCCGACGAGGATCTCGCCTGTCTTCGAGAAGCCCACAACCGACGGGGTCGTGCGGGACCCCTCGGCGTTGGGGATCACCTGCGGCTCGCCGGCCTCGAGCACGGCGACGACCGAGTTCGTGGTCCCCAGGTCGATTCCCACGGGTCGCGGCATGGATTACGCCTCCTGGTTCCGATTCCTTGTATGTGCCTACAGGATAGAGATTGACAATGTAGTTGTCAACCCTTGACCTTGGCCGGCGAGCGGCCGGGCGGGGGCGCCCCGTACCTGACGGCCCGGCCCTCCCCCCCCGTTGCGCCTCCCCGCGGTGGTGCCGTAGCCTGCCATGCGCGATGGGCCCGATCGTGTTCCTCCTCCTTCTGGCGGCCGCCGGTGGCCTGTTCCTGGTCCGCGCGTTCACGCTGTGGCAGCTGGTGCGGCTGGGCCGGCCCGTCAGCCGCCTGGACGATCTCCCCAAGCGCGTCGAGAACGAGACCGTGGTCGTCCTGGGCCAGCGGAAGCTGCTCCAGCGCCTCGGCCCGGGGCTGATGCATGCCTTCATCTTCTGGGGGTTCCTGATCCTGCTGACCACGATCGTCGAGGCCTTCGGCGAGGTCTTCGACCCGCGGTTCGCCATCCCGGTGATCGGGCGGACCGGCTGGTTCGGGCTGCTTCAGGACGTGTTCGCGGTCCTGGTGTTCATCGGCATCGAGATGGCCATCTACTTCCGGAAGGTGCGCCGGGACGAACGGTTCCGAGGGAGCCACCTGGAGGAGGCCGACTTCATCCTGCTGATGATCCTGGGGATCATCGTCACGCTGATCGGCCTCAACGCGGTGAAGATCGCCCAGGGAGTGAACGAGTCGCCGGCCGCGTGGACGCCGGTGTCCCGTCTGGCGTCCCTGGCGTTCGAGCCGATGAGCGAGGGCTGGCAGGACCTGTTCCACGGGGTGTTCCTGTGGACCCACATCGTGCTGATCCTGGCCTTCCTGGTGTACATCCCGTACTCGAAGCACCTCCACATCATCACCAGCTCGATCAACGTCTTTCTCACGAAGACGAAGCCGATGGGCACGCTCACGCCGCTGCGGATCGACCTCGATCAGATGGAGGACGGGGCCTCGCTCGGCGCGGCTACCGTGACCGACCTCACCCAGAAGCAGATCCTGGACACGTTCACGTGCACGGAGTGCGGCCGCTGTCAGGCGGTCTGCCCCGCGTGGAACACCGGCAAGCCGCTGTCACCGAAGCTCCTGATCATGAACCTCCGGGACCATGTCTTTGAGCAGGGGGAGCGGATCCTCGACGCCCGGGCCGACGGGACCGAAGCGGAGCCGGTGCCTCTGAACCCCGACGTGGTCGAGGACGAGGTGGTGTGGGATTGCGTCACCTGCGGGGCCTGCATGCAGGAGTGCCCGGTGAACATCGAGCACGTCGACCACATCGTCGACATGC
>CALAEC010000080.1 GCA_937890785.1 uncultured Actinomycetes bacterium | reverse complement strand
ACCAGGATCGCCAGCAGGAAGGCGGTCATGTGCCACAGGAACAGCGTCATGATCACGCTGTTCACGAAGATCGTGGCCTTCCACGGCCTCGACCGCCGGAGCCATCGGGACAGCGGCCCGCGCACCATGAGCGCCAGCCCGATCGACCAGAACGACATGGCCACGAGCATGATCGTGGGCGGATAGGTGTTCGTGATCCGCTCGACGTCGGTCCCGAGGAGCGACTTCGGATAGTGCCCGATGCCCGGGAACCACGCCCAACCCGTGTCGCCGAAGACCGGGTTCGACAAGAGCAACATCGCCGCCAGCCCGCCGAGGGCCACGCCCCCCAGCGCCCCGCGTGACAGCCTCGTGATCCGGCCGTCTGCGTAGAAGAACCCGAGCTGGTGGGGGAGGAGCCACACGAACGCCACGTTCGCCCACCGGGCCTCCTCGAACGGCGTGATGAACCCGATGGCGTCGGCGGCGACCGCGCCGACCAGCATCACCGTGATCACGCCGAGGCCGAATCGCTCGTGCAGCCGGATCATCACCGGGCTCAGCACCAGGACCCCCGCGTACACCGCCAGGAACCACAGCGGCCCGAACGGGATCGTGGCTCCCGGCGGCCGCATCCCTCGCAGGAACGGGGTGGTCGGCTCGCCCACGTCGAACAGGTGGAGCCCCAGCTGGATCACCGCCCATACCCCGACGAACACCAGGCTGGGCCGGAGGAGCCGGGCCAGCCGGGTCCGGACGAACTCCCAGGTGGAGTCGCCGCGCCGCCGGAACGCCCGGTACGTCACCAGGTTCGAGAACCCGCCGACGAAGAAGAAGATCGGCATGACCTGGAGGAACCACGTGGCGATCCACAGCCACGGCGTCCGGCCGATCGCGCTCGTCGAGCCGATGACGCCGTCCTCCCAGAAGATCACGCCGATCAGCCAGTGGCCGACGACCACCACCAGGATGCTCAGCGCCCGCAGGAAGTCGACGTAGCGGTCGCGAGTGGCGGGTGTGGCCGCGACGAGCTCGTCGAGCCGGCTCGGCATGCCCGTATTGTGGACGACCGTGCGGGCCCAGCGGGTACAGTTGCCGCCGTGATCGACCTCCACGCCCACACCACGTACTCGGATGGCACGTTCACGCCAGAGGAGCTGGTGGCGCTGGCCCGCCAACGCGGGCTGACGGTCCTGGCGGTGACCGACCACGATTCGACCGAGGGCCTCCCGCGCGCGTTCGCGGCCGCCGACGACACGCCCCAGATCGTCCCCGGCGTCGAGTTCTCCGCGGTGCGCGACGGTCACGGGATCCACGTGCTGGCGTACTGGATCGACCTCGACGACGAGGTGTTTCAAGCGGAGCTCCGCCGGCTCCGTGACGATCGCTTCGCCCGGGGCGAGGCCATGGTGCGGAAGCTCCAGGAGCTCGGCTACCCGATCACGTTCGAGCGGGTCCGGGAGATCGCCGAGGGGAAGAACATCGTGCGCCCCCACATCGCCCAGGCGCTGGTCGAGGCCGGCGTGGTCGACACGATCGAGGACGCCTTCACCCCCGACCTGATCAAGGACGGCGGGCGGGCATACGTGGAGAAGCACGCCCTCGACCCGGTGGCCGCGGTGCGGCTGATCAAGCGCGCCGGCGGCCTGGCCGTGGTGGCCCACCCCGGCCTCCACCGGGAGGGACTCGGCGTCGCCGACGACGTGATCGAGGAACTGGCCGCGGTCGGGCTCGACGGGATCGAGTGCGCGCACCCGGACCATCCGCCCGGCGCCGAAGCCCGCTACCGAGCCATGGCCCGCCGGTTCGGCATCCCGGCCACCGGCTCGTCGGATTGCCACGGCACCCGGTTCGACCCGGTGCGGCTCGGCACGGTGACCACGGATCCCGCCGAGTTCGAGGCGCTCAGAGCCCGGCGGAGCGCGGCGTGACCGAGCACCTCGACGTGGTCTTCCTCGACGTGGGGGGACCGCTGTACGGCGACCGCCCGTACTACGAAGGCCTCTTGGCGGCGATCAAGGAGCTCCGGCCCGACGCGGACGAGGCGGCGTTCTGGGCCGAGTTCGAAGCGTGCCGCGCCGACCAGCGGGGGCCGTTCACGCGCCGACTGACCACGCTGTTCGTCGACGAAGAGGACTACGACCGCGTGGTTCGCCGCGGCAGGGAGCTGTGGACGTACCCGCCCGAGTCCCTCCAGGCCGACGTGCGGCCGGCGCTGGAGCGGCTGGCCGCCGACTATCGCCTCGGGGTGCTGGCGAACCAGGAGCCCTGGATACGCGACACCATGCGTCGAGACGGCATCGACCGGTACTTCGAGGTGTGGGCGGTGTCCGGCGAGCTCGGCGTGGAGAAGCCAGACGCGGGCATCTTCGAGCACGCCCTCCGCGAGGCCGGCGCCTCCGCGACGCGGTGCGCCATGGTCGGGGATCGGCTCGACAACGATGTCCTGGCGGCGAAGCGCCACGGGATGCGGGGCGTGTGGCTGCTCCGAGGCGAAGCCCCGTCCGAACCGACCGACGAGCAACTGGCTCGGGTCGACACCGCGGTTCGCACGCTCGAGGAACTGCCCGCGGCGCTGGTGGGTCTGCGCCCGGGCGTGCCCGGCTAAGGACGGGCGACCACGGGGATGGTGAACCGGATCGTCGTTCCCTTGCCCGGTTCGCTCGACGCCGCGATCTCCCCGCCGTGCGCCTCGACGAGGCTGCGGGCGATGGCCAACCCCAGGCCCGCGCCCCCGGAGTCGGCCGTCTTGACGAACCGATCGAAGATGTGGGGGAGGACGTCGACCGGGACGCCCGACCCGGAGTCCGAGACCGCGAACCCGACCCGGTCGCCCGCGCGCTCCGCGGCGATCAACACGGAACCGTCCGGCGGCGTGTGCCGGATCGCGTTCGACAGCAGGTTGGCCAGGACCTGGCCGATCCGGACCCGGTCGACCTCGATCTCCGGGAGGCCTTCGGCGGTCTTGGCCTCCAGCGTGATCCCGGCGTCGGCTGCCGAGGGACCGAACGCGGCCACGGCGTCGTCGACCAGGTCGGCGGGTTCGACCGGCTCACGGTACAGTCGGAGGGCTCCCGCCTCCGCGGTCGAGAGGGTCTCGAGGTCGTCGAGCAGGCGGGACATCACCCGGCTCTCCTCGAGCACCGGCTCAAGGTGCGTCCGGTCGGCGTGGTACACGCCATCGAGGATCCCCTCCATGTTGCCGCGGATCACCGACAGCGGTGTGCGGAGCTCGTGGGCCAGGTCGGCCAGGAGGTCCCGCCGCTGGTGCTCCGCGGCTCGCAGCCGCTCCGTCATCTCGTTGAAGGCCCGGGCGAGCCGCCGGGTCTCCCGCGGTCCCCGTTCCTCGACCCGAGCGTCGTGGTCTCCGGCCGCCACCCGGTCGGCGGCCTCCATGACGTCGCCCACCGGCCCGGCCACCCGACGAACCGCCCACACGGCCACGCCGAAGAGCGCCCCGAGCAGCAGCAAGCCGAGGATCGCCGTCGGCACCAGGAGCGCCCTGCGGTCGCCCACCCCCAGCGCGCCCGAGACCACCATCACCGCCAGCGCGCTGGTGGCGAACAGCAGGAGGAAGAACGTGGCGAACGCGAAGCCAACCCGACGCCGGAAGCGCCGGCGCCGTCCCGCCCACCACGGCCCCCCGCGAGGGGGGAAGGGCTCGTTCTCCGGCCACCACGGAGGGCGGAACCCGCGGCCGGGACCCCATCGGCGGTGTTCACCCATCGGCGAACCGGTAGCCGACGCCGTGGACGGTCAGCAGGTATCTGGGCCGGCCGGGCACCGGCTCGATCTTCTTCCGGACGTTCTTCACGTGTGCGTCGATGGCCCGCTCGTACGACTCGAAGGCGACGCCGTGCACCGCGTCGAGGAGCTGGGAGCGCGTGAACACTCGCCCAGGCTGTCGGGCCATGGTGGCCACGAGCTGGAACTCCGTCGCCGTGAGGTCGACCGGCCGGCCGCCGACCGAGATCCGCATCCTGGGCACGTCGACCTCGACATCGCCAACCCGAATGATCTCCGTCACTCCCTGCGCGGCCGCCTCGGACCGCCGGAGCACCGCCCTGACCCTGGCCACGAGCTCCTTCGGGCTGAACGGCTTGACCACGTAATCGTCGGCGCCGAGCTCGAGGCCCACGAGCCGGTCCGACTCGTCGCCGCGGGCGGTGAGGATCACGATCGGGACCGATGAGCTCCGCCGGAGCTCGCGGATCACGTCCAGACCGTCGCGGTCGGGAAGACCAAGGTCCAGCACCACCAGGGCCGGGCGGGTCCGCCGGGCGCCGGCCAGAGCGGCCTCGCCGTCGCCGGCGACGAGGACCTCGAACCCCGCGTGCTCGAGGTAGTCGCGGACCAGGCCCGCGATCTTCCTCTCGTCCTCCACCACCAGGATCGTCCGGCCCACGATGGCAGGGTGGCGAGCGAGCGGGGCGGAGGCAACCCCCGCCCCGCCGCTTCGCTCAGACGTGCTGTCGTTCGGAGCCCGACCCGGACGAGCCTTCGGGCCCCCGCTCGTGGAGCTGCCGGTGCCACTCCTCGGCCCGTTCGCTCCACGGACCGTGTGCCCCCTTGCCGCCCCATCGCCCCCGCCAGGCCGCCGCGCGGAACAGCGCGAAGATGCCGAACAGGAACAGCGGGAACAGGATCAGCCCGAAGGGGAAGCCGAACCCCGGTCCAACGACCCGGACGACCTCGCCGCCCCGCCTGGCCTCCTCCAGCCCCTCGTTGAGGCCGACGTTGTAAGCGCCCACCCCGATGGCGATCGCCGCCAGGATCAGCACGATCACCGTCACGACGCCGATTCCCCTGCGCATGCCTCCTCCTTTCGACACGCCGACGGTACCGAGAGGATGTGAAGCGGTCGTGAAGACCGGCGGGAGGTGTGAAGGAGGACCGTCTAGACCGTCGCGGCCCAGACCAGCCAGGCGGCGTACGCGGCCAGCACGAACACGCCCAGCACCCGTCCGGCGCGACCGCGGGCCACGAACACCGTGGCCACGACGGCGTACAGGGCAGCCACCCCCAGGAACGCCACCGACCCGGCCGCGTCGATCTCCAGCGGCCGGACCAGTGCGGCCAGGCCCAGGACCCCGGTGGTGAACGCGGCCAGCGTGCCGAACAGGTTGCCCGTGGCCAGCTCGGGCGATCCGCGGCGGATCGGGAGGACCTCCAGGAGCACCTCGTCGAGGCTCACCAGGATCCCCAGGACGGCCGCGCCGACGAACCCCGCGGTCAGGCCGGTCTCACGCACCAGCCGGGCACCACCCGCCACGAGGAGCGCCGCCCCTCCGGCCACGGCCACCAGGCCACCGACGGTGAGGAGGATGGCCGGGCCGGCCGACGGCCCGGCTCGGGCCGGCTCGTCATCGCGGTTCGATCGACCGTCCCGCAGGACCAGCCCCACGTACGCCCCGTAGAACACCAGCAGGAGGATGCCCTCGAGCCGGGCCACGTACCGGTCGGCGACGGCGAACGCGCCGGCCATCAGGTGGACGCCCGGCGCCAGGACCATCAGTCGGTTCGGCGAGGGCACCGGGGCCCGCGCCGCCAGCAAGGCCGCCCCGAACGCCGCGCTGAAGAGGAACAGCACCGTGCCGAAGATCTCTCCGGCGGCGATGGCCGTGTCGCCCCGAGCCGAGGCCACCACCGCGGTCCCCAGCCCCTCGAGGTCCACCCCGAACAGCAGCGCTCCAACCACGAACGCCGATACTCCCAGCGCCCGCGCCAGTCCAGATCCTCCGCGGACCGCGGCCTCCGCGCCGACGTACAGCACGCCCCCACCCACGGCGAGGAGCACCACGGCCAGGAGCATGGCGCGAAGGGTAGCCCATCACCCCGACGCTCAGTGGTCGCTGGCGCCGGTGAACTGGAAGGAGGAGACCTGCAGCGCGGGCACGCGCGAGGCCGAGAAGAAGAACTCGCTGGCGAGCTCGGTGTCGCTGCCGACCGCTTCGACGTCGCGCAGGGCATCGATGATCGAGTGGGTGAACCGGAGGTTCTTCACCGGGTGGCGTACCTCGCCGTCCTCGACGAGCCAGGTCCCGTCACGGGTCATGCCGGTGATGATGGCCTCCTTCGGGTGAACCACGTTCGAGTAGTGGAACCTCGTGACCAGGAGACCGCGCTCCGTGTCGCGGATCATGTCCTCGACCGAGGCGTCACCCGGCGCCAGGAACAGGTTCAAGGGGAAGGGGCCGTGGGGGTTCGGCGGCGGGAGGGCGTGCCCGGTCGAGGGAACTCCCTCCTGCTTGCCGCTGCGGCGGTCGTGCACGCCGCCCATGACGACCCCCTCGGACACGAGGTCCACCCGACGCTTCGGCGTCCCTTCGAAGTCGAACGGCAGGCCGAGGGTGCCGGGGGCAAGGGCGTCGTCGTAGATCGTGATCCGGTCGTTCATCAGCTTCTCGCCGATCCGGCCGGAGAAACACGACCGGCCCTCGGAGATGGCCCGACCTCCGAAGCCGAGGTAGGCCAGGAACGCCACCAGGGTGGCCACCGCAGGCGGCTCCAGGACCACCTCGTACCGGCCGGGGTCGAGGTCGCGAGGCTCCTGGCTGTCGCGGGCCTTCTCGAATGCCCGCCGACCCACGGCCTCGGGGTCGAGGTCGCCGATCCGGGCCGACCACGCCTCCGCGTACCCGGTGCCGCCGTCGCCGCCGGAGACGACCGTGCTCGCGGTGGCCTGGCTGGTGGCCGCGTAGCAGAACTGTCCCTCGGTGGTGGCCACGGCCACCTCGGAGGCCACGGTTTCGTGGGCGCCGGCCGCATGGAACCCCTCGCCGAGCGTCCCGATCAGCGCGGCCACGCCCTCGGCCCTGGCCCGGGGCGTGGTCGATGCGGTGTCCACGTCGAACCGATCCGCCGGCTCGGCGACCTCGGCTCGAGGCGCCAAGCCGGGGAACACCGGGTCCGGCGCGGCCATCTCCGCGAGCTCGAGGGCGCTCCGGGCCGCCCCCGCGGCGCCCTCCTTCGTCAGGTCGTTCGTCGAGGCCACTCCGAGGCGCCCGCCGGCCACCACCCGCACCTTGACCGCGGTGTCCTCCCGGGCCGTGCTCTGGTGGATGGCCGAGTCCGCGAACCGGGTCAGCCCGCCCCAATCGTGCACGGCCAGCACCTCGACGCCGTCGGCGCCGGGCAGCTCGAGCGCGGCCTCGGCGATGCGCCGGATCTGCTCCGAACCGATCGGGTCGGGCACGCTACCGCACCCCCACGCGGACGTTCCGGAACCGGGCCGGCGATGTCCCGTGGCCGGTCCTGGCCACCTGGCCGGGCTGGCCCTTCCCGCAGTTCGGGGTGCCCCACACCGTCCACTCTTCCGGTCCGCACACCGCATCGCACGAGCCCCAGAACTCGGTGGTGATCCCGGTGTAGTTGGGGTTGCGGTACATCTCGGTCAGCTTCCCGTCCCGGATGCGCCAGGCGATCTCACAGCCGAACTGGAAGTTGACCCGCTTGTCGTCGATCGACCACGACGTGTTCGTCGACATGAACATCCCGTCCTTCGTGTTGCCGATGAGCTCGGCCAGGGTCCCGTCGCCGGGCTCCAGGCTGACGTTCGTCATCCGGATCAGCGGGAGGTTCTGCCATCCGTCGGCCCGCATCGTGCCGTTCGACCGTTCCCCCAGGACGGCCGCGGTCTCCCGGCTCGACATGAAGTCGCGGAACAGGCCGTCCTCGACGATCTGGACGCGCCGGGCCGGGACCCCCTCGTCGTCGTAGCCGAACGTGCCCAGGCCGCCCCGGAGCGTGGCGTCGGCGGTGATGTTCACCCGATCGGAGCCGTACCGGAGCGACCCGCGATGGCCGGGCTCCAGGAACGAGGTTCCCGCGTAAGCCTCCTCCATCCGGAGCACCCGGTCCAGCTCGATCGGGTGGCCCACCGACTCGTGGACCTGGAGGACCATCTGGGGGCCGTCGAGGATCAGCGTGGTTTCCTCCGACGGACAGTCCTTGGCCGAGAGGAGCTCGACGGCCTCCGTGGCCACACGCTCGGCCTCCTCGAGCAGCCCGAGGGCGCGGATGTGCTCGTACCCGGCGGCGGCGATGTGGCCCCGGAACGAGTTCGGGAACGACCGGCGCTGGAGCTCGCCGTTGCCGATCGCCGTGGCCTCGATCCCGCCGCCCGAATGGGTGATGGTCTGCTCGATGGCGGCGCCCTCCGAGGTGGCCAGCGCGGAGCGCTTCCGGTAGAAGTCCAGCATCGCCTCGGCGAACGAGAGCCCCGGCACGGCGCGCATCCGCCGGGACGCCTCCATGAGGAGCGAGACCTTCTCCTCCAGCGAGACATTGAAGGGGTCCTCCTGCACCGCTGTCTCCCACGTGTCGGTGACCGGCTCGACCTCGGCCAGGCGCACCGGCTCGCGTGGCAGCCGCGATGCGGCCCGGGCGATCTCCACGGCCAGGGCCGCGGTCCGCTCCACCTCGCCCGGGTCCTCGCCCCGGGCCGTGGCGGCGAACCCCCAGAACCCGCCGGCCAGGACGCGGATGCCGATGCCATCGGACCTGGATCGGTCGATCCCCTCCATCTCCTCGTTCTTCACGGTGATGGATTCGTTCTCCTCCAGGACCCACCGGGCGTCGGCGTAGTCGGCCCCGGCCTTGCGGGCCGCCTCCACCGCCTGTCGTACGACCTCGAGCATCGTCATCCCACCGTGGGCCGAACGGCCGGTAGCCTACCGCGCCCCGGTGACGCGGGGAACCCACAGATCGACGGTAGGAGAACCTCCCGACGGGAACCGGCAGGTGGGGTTGCGGGTATCGTTCTGGCGTGCTCGACGGGAAGATCGTCGCGGTGACGGGGGCGGGTCGAGGGATCGGGCGGGGCGAGGCCCGCCTTGCGGCGGCCGAAGGCGCCCGGGTCGTGGTCAACGACGTCGGGGGCGACTGGGACGGGACCGGACGCGACCCCAGGCCGGCGAGCGAGGTGGTCGAGGAGATCCGGGCGGTCGGCGGCGAGGCCGTGGCCCACCACGAAGACATCTCAGAGCCGGACGGCGCGGCGTCGCTGATCGATACGGCGCTCGACACCTGGGGCCGGATCGACGCGCTGGTCAACAACGCCGGCATCCTTCGCGACCGCATGATCTTCAACATGACCGCCGATGAGTGGGACGCGGTGATCAAGGTCCACCTGCGCGGAACGTTCCTGTGCACACAGCGCGTGTGCGCGCACTGGCGGGAGCGGTCGAAGGCCGGAGACGAGGTGGCCGGGGCCGTCGTCAACACCTCGAGCACCAGCGGCCTCATGGGGATCCCCGGACAGGCCAACTACGGGGCCGCCAAGGCCGGCATCGCCGCGTTCACCCAGATCGTGTCGATGGAGATGGCCCGGTACGGCGTCCGGGTGAACGCCATCGCGCCCGGCGCCCGGACCCGGATGACCGAGAAGACGTTCGGCGACCTGCGCACTCCCGAAGGGGAGTTCGATCCGCTGGCGCCGGAGAACGTGGCGCCGCTGGTGGTGTACCTGTGCTCGGACGCCGCCGCCGGGATCACCGGGCAGGTGTTCGGGATCACCGGCGGCCTGGTTCAACTGTACCGGGGCTGGACGCCGGTGGCGGAGCACGAGCTGGAGCGCCGGTGGACGCCGGCGGAGCTGGCCGAGCGCGTGCCGGACCTGTTCGGCGACCGGCCCACCGCCTACGCGCCCGAGTCCTCGCCGCTCAGGCGCATCACGGGCCTGACGGACGTCTGAACCGCGTTCGTGTCAGACCCCCCGGCTACCCTCGGCCGGGGGTGACGAGATGACCACGGTGGAGATCGTGCTGGCCGGGCTCCTGGCGGCCGCGGTGATCGCGCTGATCTGGGCGCTGCGCCGCCCCGACGCCTCCGGCGAGGTCGGCCTGGTGCGTGCCGAGCTGGCCCGGCTGACCGACGCGGTGGCCCGGCAGGGCGGCGACGACCGCGAGGTCCGAGGCGACCTCGGGCGGGTCCGCGAGCTCGTGGAGGGCCTGCGGGCTGGTGCCGACGCCCGGGCCCGGGCCGAAGCCCCGGTATGGGCCGCGGTCCGCCGGCTCGAGGCGGTGCTGGCCGGTGGCGGCGCCCGCGGTCGGGCGGGCGAAAACCTCCTCGAGGAGGCCCTCTCCCAGCTGCCGCCCGGGATGCTGGTCCGAGACTTCGCGGTCGCCGGCAGGCGGGTCGAGTTCGCCCTGGCCCTCCCCGACGGGCGCCGGCTGCCCATCGATTCGAAGTGGACCGCGGCCCGGGAGCTAGCCGAGCTCCAGCGAGAGCAGGACCCCGAGGCGCGCCAGGCGCTGTGCCGCCGCGTCGAGGAGGAGGTCACCCGCCGGGCGCGCGAGGTGCGGGGCTACCTCGATCCCGCCCTGACCACACCCTTCGCCGTGGCGTGCGTGCCGGATCCGGCCTTCGCCGCGTGCCGCCGGGCCCACGCCGATGCGTTCGTCGACGGCGTCGTCATCGTGCCGTACTCGAGCGCCCTGCCGGTCCTCCTGACCCTGTACGTGCTGGCCTCGAGGTACGGTAGCGTCAGTGACGTTCGGGACTGCCTGGCCGAGCTCGACGCCGTCTTCGGGGCCATGGAGCAGACCCTGGAGCACAAGCTTGCCAGGGCGACCACGATGCTCACCAACGCGGCCGTGGACTGGCGGACCCAGGTTGGTAGGGCGCGCGGGGCGCTGGCCCGGGCCCGGTCGGGCCCCATCGACGCGGTCGAACCACCGACGCCGCCTCGCGGTGAGGTCGCCGAGATCGTTCGTCTCGCTCGTGACGCCGTGGAGTTGGACCGAGGAGCCAGGAGAAGGTAGAGTCTCTCGATGCGATTAGGCGGCGTGATCGGTGACTGACCCGTACCGAGACCTCCGCCGGACCGAAGGACCTTCCTCGCCCGCGGGGCGGCTGCCGTTCGGGGAGGCGAAACCTCTCCGGGTGCAGCGGATCGGCCCCGGCGGGACCTTGTCGGAGCCCGGCATGACGCCGGCCACCGGTGCCGGCGCGTCCAACGCTGCCTCCCAACCGGCCGGGACCACCGCGAGGCTCCAGGCCCTGATCGCGGCCCTGCTGTCGATCCTGCTCCTGGGGTCCCTCGCCGCGCTGGCCCTGATTGGGAGCGGGGGCTTGCCCGGCTCGCCGGTGGTCCCCGCGCGGACCCCGCTGGTGCGCGAGGTGGTGGGCTCCCCGGTCCAGGTGCTCCCCGGCCCTGCGCCGGAGAGCGGCTCGGCGGCCGGCCCGTCGGCTCAGCCGCCGGTCACGGCGGCCGTGCCGCCGGCCGTGGACGAGACGGCCCCCCCGGACACCACCGACCTCCAGCAGGGCGGTGGCCAGGGCGGCGGCGGTCAAGATGAGGGAGACCAAGGGGGCGGTGGCCAGGAGGATAGCGGCGTGTCGCCCGGGACCGGCGATGATGTCCAGCCGCCGGGCAGTGACCCCGGCGACTCCGTCGCCAAGGAGAGCGGGGTCACGACCAAGAGCACCGGCCACGAGAAGAAGAACGGCAAGGGCCATCAGAATATGGACGGCGACGGCCCCGGGCAGGGCAAGGGAAAGGGCCACGCGAAGCACGGCCAGGGGAGCGAGCCCGCTTCCCAGCCGAAGGCGAAAGGGAAGGACGCGGGCTCGGCCCCTCCCGCCCAGGAGCTCCCCGGGAAGGGGAACGGCAACGCGCATGGTCACGGGGGCTGATCGGGCAGTTCCGGCGTGACGTTCGAGGAGTCGCTGGCCCGGTTCGGATTCACCTTCGATCGCGACAGCCGCGGCGTTCGGCACTTCGTCCGCCGAACCGGCCCCTATCTGACCTACTGGCTCCAGGTTCGCGAGGACGGCACGTGCCTGTTCACCTGGGAGTTTGCCATCGGCGAGTTCGCCGCCTCGATGGGACTCCAGGTCGGCTCCGACGAGCACCTGAACACGTTCCTGTTCCCGAGGGAGGACGAGGTCGGCCCGCAGGAGCCGGCGTGGGTAGCCGCCCAGATCGAGCGGACCGAGGCCCGCCTGCGCTCGGTGCGCCTGTTCGAGGACGCCTAGGCCGTCCGGCCGGCCAGGAGCCGGCCGACCGAGTCCGGAGGCTGGGGCCGGGCGAACAGGAACCCCTGCGCCGTGGTGCACCCCAGATCACGCAGCGCCGCCAGCTGCTCCTCCGTCTCCACGCCCTCGGCCACCACGGAGAGACCCAGTGACTGGGCCATCCCCAGGACCGCCATGACGATCGCGGTGTCCTCGGGCTCCCGGCCGAGCCCGTCCACGAACGAGCGGTCGATCTTGAGCGTGTCGACGGCCAGTCGCTTCAGGTGCGAAAGCGATGAGTACCCCGTGCCGAAGTCGTCGATCGACACCCGGACCCCCAGCCGCTTCAGGGACCGGATCACTCGGGCCGCGCCCTCGGTGTCGGCCATGAGCGCGCTCTCGGTGATCTCCAGGTGGAGCCGCGCCGCGTCGGTCGACGTGGTGTCCAGGGCGGCCTCGACCTCCTCCACCAGGCCCGGCGCGGTCAGCTGATGGGCCGACAGGTTCAGTGACAGCCAGGTCTCGCGGCCGAACCGCTGCCACCGGTCCGCCTGGCGGCACGCCTCCTCGAGGACCCACCGGCCGATGGGAACGATCAGCCCGCTGTCCTCCGCGACGGGAATGAACTCGGCGGGAAGGACCAAGCCGCGCTCGGGATGATCCCAGCGGAGCAGGGCCTCAACCCCGACGACGCTGCCGTCGAGGATCGAGACGGCCGGCTGGTAATGGAGGCGGAACTCCCCCCGCTCGAGGGCGCGGTGCAGCGCGCTCTCCATCGACAGGCGCTCAGCCGACCGCACCCGCATCGCCTCGTCGAACACCTGGTGCGGCCGGGCCCATCGCTTGGCCCGGTACATCGCGGTGTCCGCGGCCCGCAGGAGGTCCTCGGGGGACAGGCCCTCGGCCGCGAGGGCGATCCCGGTGGATGCCGTCACGTAGACGTCGTCACCGTCCACGCTGAACGGCACCGAAACAGCGTTGGCGAGCCGCTCCGCGATCGCCACGCTCTCCGCCTCGCTCCGCACGCCCCGGCACAACACCGCGAACTCGTCGCCGGCGAACCTCGCCACGAGGTCGGTCGGACGGATCGCCTCCTGGAGGCGAGCACCCACCGCTGCCAGGAGCCGGTCGCCGGACTGGTGCCCCAGGCTGTCGTTGACGACCTTGAACCGATCGAGATCCAGGAAGAGCACCGCCAGGTCGCGCCCGGCCGGACCCGCCTGCGCTTCCGTCAACCGCTCCACGAAGGATCGCCGGTTCGGCAGCCCCGTGAGGGGATCGACCACGGCCTGCTCGATCAGCTGCGTCTCGGACCGCTTTCGATCGCTGATATCGATGTGGCACACGACGGCGCCGTGGTCCACTCCGGAGAGCGGGGTGACCCGGAGGCTGTACCATCCCTCGGCGCCTGGCGGGTGGCACGGGTAATCCATGTCGAACTCGTCACGGTTGCCGCCGAGGATGGCCCGGATGCCCTCCGCGGCCGCCAGCGCCTCCACCGACCCGGCGCGCTCGCACACCTGCAGATAATTCGCCCCCGGGCCGGTCGTCCCCGGGTCGGCCTCGCCGCGCTCCCCGAACCGCCGCCAGGCCCGGTTCACGGCCACGATGGTGCCGTCCGCGTCCAGCACGGCGGTCGGAGCGACCAGCGAGTCGAGGACGTCGCGGCTGAACCGCTCACGCTCTCGCAAGGCCGCCTCCATCCGCTTTCGTTCGGTGATGTCCTCGAACTGGGCCACGAAGTACAGCGGGCCGCCGTCCGCATCCGAGGTCAGGACCCGGCTCTGGACCGTCCACACGACCTCGCCATCCCGCCGGACCAGACGGCTCTCCGCACGGAACGCGGGGGGCCCGCCATCGAGCGCGGCGCGCTCGTGGGCGAGCACCACGTCGATGTCGACCGGATGCGTGACCAGCTGCCACGACGTGCCCACGAACGCCTCGGCCGGCCGGCCGGTGAGCTCGCACAGCGCTCGGTTGACCCGGAGGTACTTCCCGTCCGGCGCGATCAGGGCCATGGGCACGATGGCGTGCTCGAACGCGTCGCGGAACGGGTCGGCATGGTCGATGCCGGGGGCGAACCCGGCCGAGGACGCCTGGGCATGGTCCTGCTTGAGCGCGGGGGCCGCGCGATCGGGTGTGGCCATCGACTGCCATGTGTATCGGCCCCGCCCGGGCGGTGATGGATAGTCAGTCCGGGCCATCGCCGGGGTGGGGCGTTCGGCCTCGCGCCGGTGGGGCGTTCGCGGGAATATGAACCGGCTGGGGCCCTTGTGACAGCATGACCGGGGCTGGCGTGTGGGCTCGGGCCACTATCAGTTGGATCGACGAGGTGCTTCGGCAGGTGGCGAGGGAAGGAGTGGCGTGACGACGACAGCAACGGACCAGCAAGCCGTCGAGGTGGAGAACCTGACCAAGGTGTTCCCCGGGCTGCCCATCATCGAGGCCGGATCGCAGCTGCTGCTGCTCGGCGCGTGGGTGCTGGCGTCGTTCGCCATCGCCGGGGTGCTGTTCCGGTTCGGGGGCTCGCGATGAAGCCCGGCAGGGTGCTGTTCGGCCTGGCGCTGATCGCCCTCGGCGTGGTGTTCCTGCTCGACCGGGCGGACGTCCTCGAGGCCGGCGAGGCGATCGGCGACTGGTGGCCCGTGGCCATCGTGGCGCTGGGGGTTGTCCAGCTCTTCGACCGGCCCCGGTCGCTCCTGGGCCCCGGCATCGTGATCGGGGTCGGCGTGGTGCTCCTGCTGTTCACCACCGACGTGGTGACGGGGTCGGTGTTCGCGCTGCTGTGGCCGGCGCTCCTGATCGCCGTGGGGGTGGCGATCCTGTTCCGTCACGGCCGCGGCCCCGAGGTGCTCCGGGAGGAAGGAACGGCTGAGGACCTGGTCCGGGCGACGGCGGTGTTCGGCGGACACGAGGTCGTCAGCCGGTCGAGCTCGTTCCGGGGCGGCTCGGCCACCGCCGTGTTCGGCGGGGTGACCATCGATCTCCGCAACGCCCGGCTGCATCCGGAGGGAGCCGTCCTGGACGTCACGGCGATCCTCGGCGGCGTGGAGATCCTGGTCCCCAGGGGGTGGCGGGTGACCACCAGCGGCACGCCGATCCTCGGCGGCATCGAGAACAAGGCCGAGGGCGGGGAGGGTCCCGAGCTTCGGATCGACGCGCTCACGGTCCTCGGCGGAACCGACATCAAGCACGAGCGCGGGTGACGCTGCGGCGCGCGATACCCTAGACGGGATGGACTTCGAACGGGCCCTGGTGGTCTTTGCCCATCCCGACGACGCCGAGTTCCTGTGCGGTGGGACGATCGCGCGGTGGACCGAGGCAGGGACCGAGGTCGACTACGTCTGCGCCACCGACGGCTCGGCCGGCTGGAACGGTCCGGATCTCGGGCGGGAGGAGATCGCGGCAGTCCGGGCCGACGAGCTCCGGGCCGCCGCGGACGTGCTCGGGGTGAAGGAGGTCCGGTTCCTCGGCTTCGTCGACGGCACCCTCCAGCCCGACCTCGAGCTGCGGAAGGCCGTGACCCGAGAGGTGCGCCGGGTTCGGCCGGACGTGATCGTTGCTCCCGACCCGTCGCTTCTGTGGTCCGGCCGCTCCTACATCAACCACCCCGATCATCGGGCGGTCGGCGAGGCAGTGCTGGCCGTGGTGGCCTGCGACGCACCGACGCGCCCGCAGTTCCCCGAGCTCCTCGAGGAGGGGTTCGAGCCGTTCACGGTGCCCGCGCTGTGGCTCTCCACCGAGCACCGCGAGGCCGACACGAAGGTCGATATCGGAAGCACGATCGAGCGGAAGATCGAGGCGCTCGAGGCGCACACGACCCAGATCGCCAATATGGGTGACTTCGACGTCGACGCGCGGATCCGGGAATGGGCCGCGGCGATCGCAGAGAGCGAGGACATGGAGTACGCCGAGGCCTTCCGGACGTTCCTGCTGGAGGACTGATGGCCGACGAGGAATCGCCCGAGCCCCTGGAGGGGGAGGAGCGCGAGAACATCCGGGCGGACCTCGAGGACCTCGAGGCGATGCGCGGGGTGTTCGAGCCGCAGGGCACCAAGGGCGTGGTGATCGCCTGCCCGGACTGCGGATCCGACCACTACTACGGGTGGGAGCTCCTCAAGGAGAGCCTCGAGCACATGCTCTCGACCGGCGAGCCGCGCATGCACGAGCCGGCGTTCGAGCCGAAGGAGGAGGACTACCTCCTGTGGGACTACGCCAAGGGCTACGTCGACGCGCTCGCCGACACCGGGCTGAACGGCGCGCCGGGCGTCGACGTCCGGTCGTGCCCGTGGTGCGAGGCTCCCATCGAGCCGCACTTCGCGTACTGCCCGAGGTGCGGGCGGCAGACGGCGCCGGCTCGCCTCCTGGCCGAGCTGGTCGGGCGGGGGATGGAGGAGCGGGAGGCCCGGGCCCTGCTGGTCAAGGCCGGGTTCGAGCCGTTCGCCGCGGAGCGCTAGGCCCGCCGGCCGTTCCGTCCTGCCAGCACGAGTGCCACACCGGCGACGATCAGCAGGACGGGCCACAGCCACACGGTGCCGACCGAGACGACCTCGAGGCCGTCGAGGAGGAACACCAGCCCGGCCAGGAGAAAGAAGATCCCGGCGCCGACATTGATCCGGTCGATCATCGGGTCACCGTGACCTGCCCGATGCCGACCGACAGCTCCAGGTCCAGCGAGGCGGTCGCGCCCTCGAACCCGTCGTCGACGTGGTCCACCTCGGACCCGAAGCCGCCGTCCTGCTCCTCGAACACTTCAACCTCCCCGATCCCCGATGTGGCCCGCACCCGCACCGGCAGGTCCGGCGGCAGCTCCACCTCGAGCTGGCCGATGCCGACCTCGGCCGAGACCGCCACCGGTCCGCCCGGAGCGAGCTCCGAGAGGTCCACCACGAGCTGGCCGATCCCCAGCTCCTGATCCCGGACCGGCTCGGCACCGCTCAGCTCGACCCGGCGATCCCCCACGCCGCCGGCGAGATCGGTCGAGGCCGTGAGCGCCGACAGGATCGTCAAGATCACGCCGAGGGCGATGAGACCGCCCTGGCGGCTGCGCCGGGCCGCAGCGATCAGCACGATCCCCACGACGATCAGGGCGCTGGGAAGGACCACATCGGGCGAGACCTCGACGACGTCGAGGGTGTGGAGCAGCCACGCGCCCCCCGCCAGGATCAGCAGGGCCCCCAGGGCGATCCCGGCGAGCGAGCCTCGCGGCCGCGGCTCGGGCTGGGTTGCCGGCTCGGTCATCGCTTGGTGCCGCGGTACAGCACGGCCGCCCCCACCGCCACCAGGATCAGCGGGGCGATCACGCGATCGAACCACGGGATCAGACGGTCGATCAGGAGTACCCCGCCGAGGCAGATCAGGCCGACCCCCACGAACCACCACAGGTCGCTGCGGGGCTCCGGCGCCGGGCCGAGATCCTCGCCTTCGGCCTGCTCGGGGATGGCGATCCACGCGACGACATACAGGAGGACACCGAACCCTCCCGTCACCACGAGGAGCACGAACGCGATCCGGAGCATGACGGGATCGATGCCGAGGTAGCGTCCCAGGCCGCCGCACACCCCCGCGATCACCCGGTCGGACTTGCTGCGCCGGAGAACGCGCTCCTCGGCCGGACGGGATTCGCTCACGTATCCACCCTAGTCCGACGGCCATCGCGGCCGCCAGGGTCAGCGCAGGAACGCGGTCAGGGCCGGGTAATCCTCGGGCCCCGAAGTGAAGTGGTCGTACAGGCTCACGCCGACGGCTCCGCGGTTCCGGGCCGCGGCGGAGAAGGCCCGGACCTCCTTCGCGTTGAGCTCGTCGGCGATGCCGCCGATCGCGTGGATCCGGGTCCTCGGGTCGCCGGTGCCGTTCACGATCTGCTCGACGTTGCGAACCAGCGCCCGTCGGGCCGCCTTGGCACCCGAGGACCGGGCGCCGAAGTAGATCATCGGCACGAACACGTCGTACCAGCGGTCCAGCTCCGCGTACGGGAACGGCCCGCCCCAGTTGTAGAACCAGGGAGGGGTGATCGCCCCGAGCGGGTACCGGGCTCCGGCCGCCTTCCGGATCCGCCTCGACAGCTCCACGATGCGGGTGTTCCGCCGCTCCACCGGGTTGACGATGCGGGCCTCGATGTCGAGGGCGAAGGAGTCGAAGCGCTGTCCGGTGGCGCTCTGGAACCGGATCGCCGCCAGCGAGCGCTTCCGGTCGAGATGCAGGTTGTCGAAGTCTGGCAGGTACCAGGCCACGATCTTCAGGCCGTTCGCGTGAGCGGCATCCACCCAGCGGGACATGATCTGGGGGCGGAACAGGTGGTTCTTGCAGTTGTAGTTGCACGTCTCCAGGAACAGCGTCCGGGCGCCCGTGGCGGCGATGGCCGCCACGGTCCCCTCCGGATCGGCCCACCCGAGGTCGTCGAAGATGTCCACCCAGGCCGCCACGCCCCGGTAGGCGCCCAGCCGCACCCTCGCCGCCGCCGCCGGAGACGCCAGCGGCGGGAAGGCCACGGCGGCGGCCACGACGACAGCCAGGAGCCGAACGCGGATGGAGGTCAAGGACATGCCGGACGATGCTATCGGGTCGGGCCCGGAATGTCCGCCGGCCTCAGTGCATCCGGAGCTGGCGCCAGGCCTTGGGGCCTGAGGTGAACGCGTCGTACAGACTGGTCCCCAGCACGCCGTGCCGCTGATCGGTGCGGACCACCGCCCGAACCTCCCGGCCGCCGAGGTCCTCGGCCAGGCCCCCGATGTCGTGGATCGGGAAGGAGGGGTCTCCGGTCGCCCGGCGGATCAGCCGGATGTTCCGACGGGTGTGGCTGCGGGCCACCGCCGGCCCCCCGCCTCGAACCGTGAAGTAGTTCATCGGCAGGAACACGTCGTAGTGGTGGGCGAGCGCCCGGTAGGGGAACGGACGCCACGAGAAGAACCACGGCGGCGTGATCGCGCCGAGCCCGTAGCGGCGCCCCACGGCCTCGCGAAGCCGTCGGGACATGGCCACCAGCCGGCGGTTCCGGACGGCCACGCGGACCTCCGTCGCCTCGATGTCGAGGGCGAAGGAGTCGAACCGGTGGCCGTCGCGGGTGAGGAACCGGATCGCCGCGAGCGACCGCTGGAGGTCCCGCTTCGGCCGGAGGAACCCCGGGAGGTACCAGGACACCACCCTGATGCCCTGCCGGTGAGCGGCCCGGAGGAGCTGGGCCATCCGAGTCGGCCGGTACACGGCGTCGTCGCAGTTGAAGTGGCACGTCTGGAGGTAGATCGTCCGGACGCCCCGGCGGCGGAGGTTCTCCATCGTTTTGACCGGGTGGTTCCAGGCGTGGTCGTCGTAGATGTCGATCCACGCTCCCACCCCCTGGTACGGAGCCAGCCGGGTCGGGGCGGCCGAGCCCGGGCGGGGCATCGCCAGGACGACGGCGCAGGCGAGGGCGAGCCCGAGGGCACCCCTCCGGGTTCGGTGGCCGGGTAGCCGCACGACGGCGCGGAAGGATACCGGCTTCGGCTCGAGATGCAAGCTTCGACCGGATCGAGCCGGTTGCCGTGCCGGCGCTCAGCCGACCGGGGGCTCGAGGACGCAGTCGGCCGGGGCCTTGTCCGGGCGGAGTCCCTTGAACGAGGGCGCCCGGAGCTTCCCCACCCGGGTCATCTCGAGGTACTCGACCTCGCACACGAGCTCGGGACGGACCCACCGGGCCCCTTTCACCGCCGCCAGCTCGGGGTCGTGGATCGGCGGCTCGGACTGCTCCAGGTCGCTCAGCCGCTTGAGGAGGTCGCGCAGGATGCCATCGGTGAACCCGGTCCCGACCTGGCCGATCCAGATCAGCTCACCGTCACGATACGCGCCGAGCAGGAGCGCGCCGAACGTGGCCCCGCGCGACCCGGTCCCCGGCGTCCACCCCAGGACCAGGCAGTCCTGCTGGTTGGTGGCCTTGATCTTGCGCCAGTCCTTGGTCCGCCTGCCGGGGACGTACGGGCTCCCCAGGCGCTTGGCCACGATCCCCTCGAACCCGAGCTGTTTCGCCGACTCGAAGAACGAGGTGCCCTCGCCGTCCACCACGAACGTCGTGGCAATCGAGCCCGTGACGGTGACGACGTCCTCGAGCAGCCGCCGCCGCTCCTCGAGGGGCTCGCGGCTCAGGTCGCGCCCGTCGAGCCACAGCAGGTCGAAGGCGAACAGCACCACGGGGACCTTGCGGCGGGCCTTCTCGATGTCCTTGGGGGCCGACAGGTTCATCCGCTGCTGGAGCCGCTCGAACGACGGCCGACCTCGTTCGTCGGCGGCCACGATCTCGCCGTCGATCACGGCGTGGAGGGCGTTGACGAACCGGGCCAGGTTGTCGAGCTCGGGGTAGATAGCAGTCTGGTCCCGTCCGGTCCGCGAGACCAGCCGGGTCCCGTCGGTGGCCACGTAGGCCAGCGTTCGGATCCCGTCGAGCTTCGGCTCGAACCGCCAGCCGTCGTCGTCGAACGGGCGGTGGCCGCCCTCGGCCAGCATCGGCGCGAACATCGGGGGCGGATCGGGCTGCTCGCCGGCCGAACGCTTCGACAGGAACACCAGCCAGTCGGTGCTGGTCTTCACGAGGTGGTATTCGCCGCGATGTCGCCGGCCCTCCAGCCGGAACGTGACCTTGTCGTCCTTCCACTCCAGGGATTCGTACCGCCCCCGGTCGAAGATCCGGACCTCCCCGGCGCCGTACTGTCCCTCGGGGATCCATCCCTCGAAGCTGCCGTACTCGATCGGGTGATCCTCGGTGTGCACGGCCAGGCGCTTGTCGTCGGTGTTCGTCGGCAGGCCCCGCGGCACGGCCCAGGACGCCAGCACGCCGTCGTGCTCCAGCCGGAGGTCGTAGTGCAGGCGGGTGGCGTCGTGCTTCTGGATCACGAACAATTCGTCGTTCCCGGGTCGCACCTCGGGCGGTGGCTCGGGCGTGACGTCGAACCGCCGTTTCCGCTCGTACTCGGCCAGCTTCTCGTCGCGCTGATCGGCGGCCTCAGACACCTTCGTCGTTCCGGTTCCTCGCTCGCTACCTTCTGACCGCTTCCTCGTCCGCGGCAAGCTCGTCACAGTCGCCCCTCCGCCGCCGCCCGCTGCCGTTCCGTTCCCGCCGCTGGCCCGATCGACCGGAGACGGGTCGGTCACCTGGATGCCCAACGCCTCGAAGGCGGGGCGGGGGTCGGCGGGGCTGGTCAGCATCCCGTCGAAGAGGTCGCCCACCTCCGCGAACCGCTGGTGGGCGTTGGCCAGGGTGAAGTCCTGCGGCCGGACCTGGCCCGCATCGACCTCCTCCCACGACAGGGGCGTGGACACCGTGGCCCCCGGCTCGGGGCGCACGCAGTACACCGCCGAGATGTTCGCGCCCCGGCGGTTCATGTTGTGGTCGATGAACACCTTGTCGCCACGCTTGCTGACCTGGTACTCCATGGTGACCCGGTCGGGATCGACCCCCCGGACCGCCTGGCCGATCGCTCCGACGAACGCCCGAACCTCGTCGTGGGTCGGTCTCGGGTCCACCCCCACGTAGATCTGCACGCCGGTGGCACCCGAGGTCTTGGCATAGGCCGGCAGCCCGAGGTGCTCCAGGGCCACGTGGATGTGCCGGGCCACCACCAGGACGTCCTCGAAGCTGGCCTGGCCCATCGGGTCGAGGTCGAAGAAGAGGTAGTCAGGGTGGTCGATCGACTCGCAGCGGGCGTGGAGCGGATGGAACTCGATCGCTCCGGTGCTGACCACGAACAGGAGGTCGGCCGGCTCGTTGGCCACCAGGAAGTCGTTGAACCCCGTCCGGGCCTCGTCCTCCTCGCTCTCCACCCGGCAGCGGGGCATCCAGTCGGGGGTGTGCGCGGGCGCGTTCTTCTCGTAGAAGTACGGCCCCTCGATCCCGTCGGGCATGCGCTTGCGGGTGAGGGGACGGTCCCGGAGGTAGGGGAGGATCAGGTCCCGGACGTTCCAGTAGTAGGCAAGCAGGTCGCCCTTGGTGTAGCCCTCCTGCGGCCAGAACACCTTGTCCAGGTTGGTCAGCCTGAGTCGCCGGCCGTCGACCTCCATCCACCAGTGCTCGCCGTCGCGCTCGGCGGGGAGCGGCTGGGGCGTCTCGATGGTGAAGGCGGGGCCCCGGCGGCGCTTGGACGGCATGGGCCGAGGGTATCGAGTTCGGGGGGCTTCGCGTCCCCCCAGCGATACAATCGAGGCTCCGACCGGCTCTGGAGGTTCCCATGAAGACGATGTGGAGGGGCGCCATCTCCTTCGGCCTGGTGTCGATCCCGGTCCGCGTGTACACGGCCACGGAGGAGAAGACCCTGCGGTTCAACCAGCTGCACGAGAAGGACCACGGCAGGATCAAGTACCAGCGGGTCTGCTCGACGGACGGCCAGGAGGTCCCGTTCGACGAGATCGTCAAGGGGTACGAGTACGAGAAGGACCGGTACGTGATCCTCGACGACGAGGACTTCGAGGCGGTGCCCGTCGAGTCGACCCGGACGATCGACATCGCTCAGTTCGTCGACCGCTCCGAGATCGACCCGATCTACTACAAGAAGACGTACTACCTCGGGCCGGAAGAGGCCGGGGTCAAGGCCTATCAGCTCCTGCGCGACTCCCTGCGCGAGGGCGACAAGGTCGGCATCGCCAAGGTCTCCTTCCGCGACAAGGAGCACCTGGCCGCGGTGCGGCTGATGGACGACGTGCTGGTGCTCGACACGATGTTCTGGCCGGACGAGATCCGCGAGGCCGACCTCCCGGGCCTGGAGAAGGAAGTCAAGGTCTCCGACCGTGAGCTCCAGATGGCCGAGAGCCTCATCGAGAATCTCAGCGAGTCGTTCGACCCGACGGCGTACCGCGACGAGTACCGCGAGGCGCTGCTCGAGATCGTGGAGAAGAAGGTGGCCGGCGAGGAGATCGAGGTCATCGAGGCCCCGGAACCGTCGAAGGTCGTCGACCTCATGGAAGCCCTGAAGCAGAGCGTCGAACAGACCAAGAAGGCGCCCCCGAAGAAGAAGACGCAGGCCCGGCGCCGCAAGGCCGCCGCGTCGTAGGTATCCCTGGTGGCCGAGGTCCCGTTCGTCATCGAGCCGCTCGACCGGCCCCGGGCCTACCGGGTCTCCGGGTCGTTCGGGGTCCCCTCCGCCGGCAGCCTGCCCGAGCTCCTCGACGAGCTGTGCCGCACGCCGGGTGACATCACCCTCGATCTCTCGGGGGTGACGTTCATGGACAGCGGCGGCGTCCGAGCGCTGATCCAGGCGTGCATGGGCCTTGGACGATCGGGCACCCTTCGAGTCGTGCGGCCGAGCGAGCAGGTCCGCCGCCTACTGGAGCTCTCCGGAGTCGAGGCCAACGTCGAGAACCTCGTCGTCGAATAGCGCGGCGAATTAACCGTCGCGAAACACGGCGGCAATCAGGCGGAAACGTCCGTCCCCTACAACCGTGTCGTCCAAAACGGGAGGAGGGGACATGCCCGAGGTCGATGCCGGCGACACGGCCTGGCTCCTAACGTCTACCGCGCTGGTGATGTTCATGACTCCCGGCCTGGCGCTCTTCTACGGCGGGCTGGTCCGGACCAAGAACGTCCTCGGCACGATCATGCAGTCGCTGATCGCGCTCGGGATCGTCTCGGTCCTGTGGGTGCTGGTCGGGTACACGCTGTCGTTCGGGCCCTCGATCGGCGGGCTGATCGGGGGCCTCGACTTCATCGGCTTCAGGGGGGTGGGCCAGGCCCCCAGCGCCTCGTACGCGACCACGACCCCGCACCTGGCCTTCGCCGCCTACCAGATGATGTTCGCGGTCATCACGCCCGCGCTGATCACCGGCGCCGCGGCCGAGCGCCTGCGGTTCTCCGCGACGGTCCTGTTCCTCGGCGCGTGGTCGGTGCTGGTGTACGCGCCGCTGGCCCACTGGGTGTGGGGCGGCGGCTGGCTGGGACGCCTGGGAGCGGTCGACTTCGCCGGCGGCACGGTGGTCCACGTCAATGCCGGCGCTGCCGCACTGGCGGCCATCGTGGTGCTGGGCCGGCGCCGGGGCCACGGGACCGAGGCCTTCGTACCGCACAACGTGCCGATGGTCGTCACGGGCGCGGCGATCCTGTGGTTCGGTTGGTTCGGCTTCAACGCGGGCTCGGCGCTGTCCGCCGGCGGCCTTGCCGCGGCGGCGCTGGTCAACACGCACGTCGCCGCGGGCGCGGCCATCCTCGGGTGGCTGCTCCCCGAGCGGGCCCGGCACCGGCGTCCCACCACGGTCGGCGCCGCCACCGGGGCTGTGGCAGGCCTGGTGGCCATTACGCCGGCGGCCGGGTTCGTGGAGCCGTGGGCGGCCATCCTGATCGGGCTCGCCGCGGGGATGGTGTGCTTCCTGGCGGTGGATCTGAAGCCGCGCCTCGGCTACGACGACTCTCTCGACGTCGTCGGGGTCCACCTCGTCGGCGGCATCGTCGGCGCGCTGCTCACGGGGATCCTGGCCACGGCGGCCGTCAACGGGATCGAGGGGAGCCTCGGCCTGCTCGGCACGCAGGTCGTGGCCGTGGCCGCCACGATCGCGTTCTCCTTCGCGGCGACGTGGGCGATCCTCAAGGCGATCGACGCCGTGGTGGGAGTCCGGGTGCGCGAGGACGAGGAGATCGACGGCCTCGACCTGTCGCAGCACGCCGAGGTCGGGTATACGTTCGGCGAGCGGGGCGGCTCCGCGTCGTCGACCGTCGCGGTGCCGGAGGCGGCGCGAGAGAAGGAGGCGGTTCGGTGAAGCTCGTCACGGCGATCGTCAAGCCGTTCAAGCTCGACGAGGTCAAGGAGGCCCTGCGCAGCATCGGGGTCAACGGGCTCACGGTGACAGAGGTGCAGGGGTTCGGGCGCCAGCGTGGCCACACCGAGGTGTACCGGGGGGCCGAATACCAGGTCGACTTCGTCCCGAAGGTGAAGGTGGAGGTCCTGGCCGAGGAGGACCAGGTCCAGCCGGTGGTCGACGCCATCCTCAAGACCGCGCGGACCGGCAAGATCGGTGACGGCAAGGTCTTCGTCACACCGGTCGACCAGGTGTGGCGGATCCGCACCGGGGAGATGGGGCCCGACGCGATCTGAGCGGCCCGAGGCGCCGGTCGATCGCCTGGTCCGGGCGCTCGCGGCCCTGGAGCGGGCCTACGCGCCGGGGCACCACGGGCGATGGTCGGCACGCCGGCGATCCGATCTCGTGGACGACGCCGTCCGGGCACTGGCCGAGGGCCTCGGCCCAGGGGGCGCGGTCGTGGCGGTGGGAGGGTACGGGCGGCGCCTGCTGCTCCCCCGCTCCGACGTCGACCTCCTGGTGCTCCACGGAGATCGACGGAGCAGCCGGGAGGTCGGCGCGGCCGAGCAGCTCTTCTACCCGTTCTGGGACGCCGGCCTGGACCTCGGTCACGCCATCCGGACCGTGGACGAATGCGTGTCGCTGGCAGCCGAGCGGGTCGATGTGGCGTGTTCGCTCCTGGAGGCCCGCCTGCTGTGGGGTGAGGTGGCCCTGGTCCAAAGGCTCCAGGACCGGCTGCGGCCTCGGCTCGCAGGAGGTCCATTCCTCGATCGGCTCCGGGAGGACGTCGAGGCCCGGGCCGCGCGCTTCCCCGCCTGCTCGACCGACCTGGAGCCGGATCTGAAGGAGGGCTCCGGAGGGCTGCGCGACCTCCACGCGATCGGGTGGGCCGGTCGGGTCTCGGAGGAGGCTGCGGTTCGCCCAACCGAGGCCGGCGCGCTCGACGCCGCCGAGGAGTTCCTGGTGCGTGTGCGGAGCGCCCTGCACCTCGAGACCGGCCGCCGGACCGATCGGCTGTTCCTCGAGCACCAGCCCGCGCTCGCCTCCGCGTTCGGCTTCGAGGCCACGGAGGGGCTGGCCGCACCCGATGCGTTGATGCGGGCGCTGTTCGGCCACGCCCGGCTGGTGGAGCACGTCCGGGACCGCGTGCTGGCGTCACGCGACCGGATGGTCGAGGTCGGCGAGGTGGCCACGTCGGAGGACGTGATGGAGGCGTTCGCCGCCTCTGCCACGGCAGGCGCGCCGCTCGGGCCGGCGGCGCTCGATGCGATCGAGGCCGCGGAGCTGGGCGACGGACCGTTCCCGTGGGCCGAACGGACCCGCCGTGCTTTCCTGGAGATCCTGGCGGCCGGGCCGGCGGGCCGTCGGGCCCTCGAGGCCATGGACCGGGCCGACTTGCTGGGACGGTTCCTCCCCGAGTGGGAGGCGGTGCGGTGCCGGCCCCAGCGCGACCCGTACCACCGATTCACCGTCGACGTGCATCTCCTCGAGGCGACGGCGGTGGCCGCGGACCTGCTCGCGGGCCGGCGCGCCGAGGTCCCCGCGGCGGCCGGGGAGATCGAGGAGCCCGACCCGGTATTGCTCGGCGCGTTCCTCCACGACATCGGGAAGATCGGCCGGGGCCGGCACGTCGAGGTGGGTGCGGACGTCGCCGCCCGTGCGCTCGAGCGGATCGGCGTCGAGCCGGCTACCCGCCACGACGTCCTGTTCCTGGTCCGGCATCACCTCCTGCTGTCCGACACAGCGGTGCGGAGGGATCTCTCCGACGAAAACCTCGTGCTCGACGTGGCGGCTCGGATCGAGGAGCCGCGGCGGCTGGCCATGCTGGAGGTGCTCACGCTCGCGGACGCCGAGGCCACCGGCCCGCATGCCGCCTCGCCCTGGCGGCTGGCCTTGGTCCGGGAGCTGGGGGCGAAGGTCCGACATGTCCTCGAGGCCGGGGACATGGGACCGGACCGCGCGGCGCTGCTCGAGGGCCGCCGGGCGGAGGTTCGGGACCTGCTGGCCGGCGAGCCGGCCGAGGCCGTGGAGCGCTACCTGGCCCGCCTTCCTCGCGCGTATCTGACCTCCGTCGCACCGGGCACGGCGGCGGCGCACTTCCGGCTGGTCGCCCCGTCGCTCGGCGCCGCCGAGGTGCGGTCGATCGCGATCCCCGGCGACCGGCCGGGAACGCACCAGGTCACGGTGGTGGCCGCTGATCGCCCCGGCCTCCTGGCCAGGATCGCCGGGAGCCTGTCGCTCGAGGGCCTGGCGATCATCTCCGCGAGGGCGTTCACCACCGAGGACGGCACGGCGATCGACCTGTTCGATGTGACGCCGGCCTTCCATGGCGATGTCGAAGAGGAACGATGGCGGCGGTTCCGGCGGACCCTTCGGCGCTCCCTGGAGGGCCGGGTCACGCTGGAGCACCGGGTAGCCGAGAAGCGCCGGCACTACCCGCCGCCCTCGAGCGAGGTGCCGAACCATGTTCGCGTGCTGAACGACGCGTCGGCGTTCGCCACCGTGATCGAGGTGGAGACCGTCGACCGGATCGGGCTGTTGTTCGACCTGGCCCGGGCGATGGAGCGGCTGGGGCTCGACGTCCGTCTGGCCACGGTCGCCACGTACGGCGAGCGCGTGGTCGACGTGTTCTACGTGCGGGACGCACTGGGAGGGAAGGTGGAGGACGGCCGGGCCGGGGAGATCGAGCGACGGATCCTCGCCGGTCTCGAGGATCCCCGGTAGGCTCGGGGCTCCATGCCGAGCCGGGCCATCGAGACGGACCACGGCCGGATCTCCGCCGTCCAGGACGGCTCCGGTGGGGGGCCGATCCTGGTCCTGGCCCACGGCGCTGGCGGCACCCTGCGCAACCCCTTCCTCGACGGGTTCGCCGCCGGCCTGGCGGCGGCCGGCGTGACGTGCCTCCGGTTCAATTTCCTCTACTCAGAGGCCGGGAGGCGAAGCCCCGACCGGGAGCCGCTGCTTCGCACGGCTTGGACCGCGGCGTTCGCTCGCGGCGTCGAGCTCGGCGAACCGGTCTGGGCCGGCGGCAAGTCGATGGGCGGACGGATCGCGTCGATGATGGTGGCCGATGGCGACCTCGATGCGGCCGGCCTCGTGTTCGTGGGGTACCCGCTCCATCCGCCGGGCAAGCCGGACCGGCTCCGCGACGAGCACCTCGGACGGATCCGCATCCCGATGCTGTGGCTCCAGGGCACCGCGGACCCGTTCGCCCGGTGGGACCTCCTCGAGGGAGTGCTGGGCCGCCTCGGAAAGCGGGCCACGCTCCATCGCATCGAGGGCGGCGACCACTCGTTCCGGGTTCGAGGTCAGAAACGGGACGACGAGGGCACCGGCACGGCCCTCGGCGAGGCCGCGGCCCGGTTCATCCTGGGGCGGTAGAGAAGAACACCTCTGCACCCTCGCCGACGCACGCTTTGGCCGTTCGGCCCCACTCTCGCCGGAAGTCTTGGAGCCGGATGAACGCCCGGATCGTCTCGAACCCCTGTCGACCTCTTGCGGATATGACGAAGTCCTCCCACAGACGCAGGGCCCGCTGGCTGGCCCGGCTCGCCTCCCGGCACTCCTCCATCTCCGCCGAGAGGCGGGCGGCCTCGCCCTCGGCCTCCTCGAGCTGCTCCCCCCTGACGTCGAGGCGCCCTCGCTGAGTGGCAACGTCCTGCCGCAACCGCTCGACCTCGCCGTTGAGGTCTCCCCGCCCGGCGAACAGGATCGCGGCTACCACCGAGGCCACCACGGCCCAAGTTACTGCTGCCACGAGCCACCCCAAGAGCGACCGGGGACGTCGTGGAGACTTGACCGGCCCGACGGCCCCAGCGGCCGGGATCGGGGCCTTGACCTCCGACGTGTCTCCGCGGCTCTCTCCGTCTTCTCCTCTCACCGGTCCTCCTCCCCGAGCGCCGAAGATCATCCGATCGCCTGCTCACAGGCCCTCAGGTCCTGACGGCTGAGGCGGTGCAGGTGCTCGACGCGGGCCACGTACGGATCCAGTTGCGAGAGACTCGTGAACGTGGCCCTCTTGAGGTCCTGGGCCAACCGGTTGTTCACCTGGACCCGGAGATCGATCCTCGAAACGCAGCGGCCGATCCCATCGGACAGCCGGTCCACCTCCTGTTCCAGACCTGACTCCCGAGCCTCCATCTCCACGATCCGGCCCCGCAGGATGTCGAGCCGCAGTTCGACGTCCTCGAGTTCCCCTGCCACTCGCGTCCGGTCCGCCGTTGCGGCGGCCACGGCGACGCTGCCGCCGGCCATGACCGCTCCGGTCACCAGCCAGGCGACCAACGGTCTGCGGAGGAAGCGCACGTCAGGTCCCCGCCGAGGTGCCTCGACACTGGCGGAGGGACCGGTTGCTGTCCCGGCGGAACCGGTCCGCCCGCTCGGCCGTGGCCTCCCCCCGGTCGAAGCTCTGAGCTCGGACTAGGCCGAAGGCCTCGTCCACAAGCTCCGTGTACGCCCGGCCGTCTTCCGCTGCCTGGAGGCACTCCCGGGCGGTCTTCCGAGCCTGCTGCTGATCCTCCGTCAACGCGGCAATCCGGATCTGGAGACGGGTCACCCGCCGCTCGGCGATCTCGACTGCGTCGCGACGCTGGCGCACCTCGTCGGACAGGCGCTCGGTGTTGGTGACCAGCCAATAGCTCAGGCCGGCCGCCGCCGCGATCAGGGTCCCCGCAACGGCCCAGCCGAGCCAAGCCCGTCGGAGCAGGGACGGCTTGGGGACCGGGGGCACGACGGCCTCCTGGGGGGGAGACCCGAGCGAAGCTCCGGAATCGATGCGTTTCTCCCAGCCCGGTCCAACCGGACAAGCCCAGCCTAGTCTCCTGATCGACGGGGGGGCAACATCGGGAAGGCGCTTCGACCGGGCGAGCTAATCGGAGGAGCCGAGCCCTCCGTCCCTCGCTCCGCGAATTGTAGTCAGCGCGGGTACAGGACCAGCTGGGTGCAGCGGAACAGCGCCAGCCTGAGGTCGCCGGATCGGACCTCGGCGTCCCAGACCTGGGTGGTCCGCCCCCCGTGCACCAGCCAGGCTTTGCACTCGAGCTCCCCCTCGAGCGCCGTGCCCAGGAAGTTCGTCTTGACCTCGATCGTGGCGAAGTTGATCGCGCCGTCGGGGAGGCTGGCCACGCAGCCGTAGCCGCATGCCGTGTCGGCCAGCCCCATCACCACACCGGCGTGCAGGTAGCCGTTGGGGGCGAGGTGATGGTCGCGGATCTGGAGGAGCATACGGGTCCGGCCCCGCTCGACCTCGGCCACCTCGACGCCCAGCGCCCCGGGGAACCGGCCGTCACCGCGATGCCGGAACTCGTCGAGATCGGGGGAGCTCTCCTGAGACACGGCGCCTCAGCATAATGGCCGGGTGCCACGACGACACCGTGCCGCTCGCGAACGCGCCGGACCGCCGTCGCCTCGACAGACCGGAAGCAGCGCGCCGGCGTGGGCGCATGCCGAGGGCGTCACCGTGCGCCAGGTGACCGGTGACCGCCCCTACCGGTGCCCGGGGTGCGACCAGGAGATCCGGCCCGGCACCGTGCACCTCGTCGTGGTCCCGAACCACGATCCGAGCCTCCGCCGTCACTGGCACACGGCGTGCTGGCAGCGGGAGCGGCGGACCCGACGCTGAGAGGAGTTCGATATGGACCCCTGGTCGCGTGAGCCCGCCGGCCGGTTCGACGAACACGTCCTGGAGAGCGAGGCGCTCCGCGGGAACCCGCTCGGCGACCCACATCGCCGCCCGTTGTGGGTGTATGTCCCGCCCGACTACGACGAGGAGGCCGAACGGCGCTACCCGACCATCTACATGATCCAGGGGCTCACCGGCCAGCTCGACATGTGGCGGAACCGGCCACCGATGCGCCCCACCTTCCCGGAGCTGGCCGACCGCGGGATCGCTTCGGGTGAGATCCCACCCTGCATCGTGGTATGGGTCGACTGCTGGACCTCGCTCGGTGGCAGCCAGTTCCTCGACTCGCCCGGAACCGGCAACTACCTGACCTATCTGTGCGACGAGGTGGTCCCGTGGGTGGACGCCCGATACCGAACGATGGCCGAGCGAGACCACCGCGGGATCGCCGGGAAGTCCAGCGGCGGCTACGGGGCCATGGTCGTGCCGATGCTGCGCGAAGACCTGTTCGGCGGTCTGGCCACCCACGCCGGCGACGCCCTCTTCGAGGCGTGCTACCTCCCCGACTTCCGGCGGTCGGCACGCGTGCTCCGCGACGAGTACGGGGGTTCGTACCAGCGGTTCTGGGAGGACTTCCGGAGCCGGCCGGCCTTCTCGAAGGAGTGGGACGACCATCTGATGAACGACTGGTGCATGGCGGCGTGCTACTCGGCCGATCCCGACGGCACCGTCCGGTTGCCGTACGACCCGGCCACGGGCCGGCTGATCCCCGAGGTGTGGGAGCGGTGGCTGGCCCTCGACCCGGTGCGCATGGTCCCGGACCACGCCGAGGCGCTCCGCTCGATGCGGGCCATCTACATCGACGCCGGGAAGCGCGACGAGTACTTCCTCGACCTCGGCGCCGAAGCGTACCGTCGGGCCCTGGACGGGGTCGGCGTGACCGAGGTGTTCTTCGAGATCTTCGATGCGGGCCACGGGGCGATCGAGTACCGCTATCCGCTGGGGCTGCGGTACCTCGCCGAGCGGCTCGGCTGAGCGGTCAAGGATCGGCACGCTCGGGCCGAAAACCTCAATGAGGACACATGGACCACGAGCTGGTCGACCTGCCCGGCCCGGTCCGCGATCGGATCCTCCGGCTGGGCATCCCTCACCCCGAGCGGTTCGCGTCCGTGCCGTTCCCTGCGCTGGGGAACCGCTCGATCATGGACGTGCTGGGGGAGGGGCACGGCGACGATGCCGTGTCCGCGCTCCTCACCCGGATCGAGGGCTATCTGGCGCGCTGAGCCGGCTCGGGCAGCGCGAGCTGCTCGGGCTCCGGAGCGGGTGCGGCGATCCGCCTGGCCCGCCGGGGTCCCTCTGCCGCGCCGACCCGGAACCGTCGGGCCAGTGAGTGAACCCGCTCGGCGATCTGCTGCTGGAACTCCTTGGGCGCGTAGGCCCGGTCGCCGTACAGCTCCCGGTACTCCGGCACCAGGTCCGGCCGGTGCTGGCGGAGCCATCGCATCCACCACTCGCGGGCGCCGCCCTTGCGGAGGTGAAGGACGATCGGCATCACGTGCGTGGCGCCGGACGCGGCGATGGCCCGGACGGTCTCCTCCATGGCCTCGTCGGAGTCGGAGAGGAACGGGATGATGGGCGCCATCAGGACGCCACAGGCGATCCCGGCCTCGTTCAGCTTTCGGACCGCGTCCAGGCGGCGGGTCGGCGCTGGCGTGCCGGGCTCGACGGCGCGCCACAGCTCGGGGTCGACCGAGCCGACGGAGAAGTTCGTGCCGACGTCCGTCACCTCGGCGCACTCGCGGAGCAGGTCGAGGTCGCGGAGGATCAGCGTGCCCTTCGTCAGGATCGAGAACGGGTTGGCGAAGTCGCGGAGCGCCTCGAGGATGCCGCGCATCAGCCGGTACCGCCCCTCGGCGCGCTGGTACGTGTCGACGTTCGTGCCCATGGCGATGTGCTCGCCCTTCCACTTCGGGGCGGCCAGCTCCTTCCGCAGCAGTTCCGGCGCGTTGACCTTCACCACCACCTTGGTGTCGAAGTCCTCGCCGTAGTCGAGGTCCAGGTAGGTGTGCGTCTTCCGAGCGAAGCAATTGTGGGACACGACCCCGTTGGCGATGAAATCGCCGGTCCCCGTGGTGATGTCGTACATCGGGAGGTCGATGCCCAGGGGCTCGATGGATGTGACCCTTAGCCGGGCATTGCTCTTGATGGCCCGCCCCTCGATCGACCGTTTCCTGGTGATGGCGGGGTCGACGGTGTGGAAGAAGCGAAGGGCCTCGCGGATCCCTCCGAGCACTCGGATGGTGCACTGGCCATTTGGTTTGCCCGTAACCTCGAGTCGGGAAGCGAAGCCGAGTCGGTCGAGCGCGGAAGCGATCTCCCCGAGGATGTCCAGGGCGGTATTGGAAAAACGAAGGACGCCACGACTGTAGCTACCCTCAGCGTCGAAGATGCCGGCAAGGAATCCCTTCGACCATTCAACTGAGGACTTCGGTGGCCAGGCTATGAGGTCCTCGACAACTGCGACCTTGACCCGGCCGCTGCTACTGATCGCGTGCAGTTCTCTCCTGGTTTTGGACGCGGCCTGAAACAGAAACTCTCGGCTATCGACCTCGAAGCCCATCAGGTACTCGCGGGCGCGACGCAGAGCCTCAAGGTCTGCGAGAGCCAACCGAAAAGTGGCAGTGAGACCTGATGTGCCATCCATCCGCGTGTACTTCTTCCAATGGATGCTTCCATCTCCCCGGACCATTCCGCAGAGGTATCCGCGTCGGTAGTCGGATTCCTCTTGGGGGCCCGGAGCGAAACGTCCCGTTCCCATCAACTTATTGTTGGTCGTGAGGTGGGGTCGGGTATCCGCTCCCCATTCGGTTCCGGTGACGTGCTTCCAGCCCCTGTTGGTCAGGAAGCGGTGGTCCGCGCTGGCGACGAGTTCCGTGCCGTCCTCAAGCTTGATCCGGTAGGCCTGTTTGATCGTCGACCAATGGGCCAGAACCATGGTCTTGGCATAGTGGCGATAGGTTCCCCGCCGGACCGTGCCACAGATCTGATCCCCGACCCTTACGTCGGCGATAGGCTTCGTTCGCCCATTGGCCATGAGGATGGGTGTGTCCCCGACCATGCAGTAATCACAAGCATGGCTGCATCCTCGGTACGGATTGATGGACCAGCGGAACGGCACGTATGAGGCATCGGGGACGCGGTTGATGATCGACCGCGCCTGGACCTCGTAGAACGTCATCCCCCTGAACTCGGGCGTGTCGAAGGTCCGGACCACCGCGCCCTGCTCGAACAGGGGGATCGTGACCCGATCGTCCTTCCGGTCCACGTCGAGGCGGAGGTTGTCCCAGCGCACGGGCATCCAAGGATAGAACAGGTGTTCGATTCGGGCAACCCCGTACGATGCGGCCGTGCCCTCGAAGCACGTCCGGCAGAACCGCAAGACCTGGGACTTCATGGCCGCCGGCTACCAGGCCAAGCACGGCGAGCGTCTCACCGAGAGGGCCCGGGCCTGGGGGGTGTGGCGGATCCCCGAGACCGAGATCCGGGCGCTCGGCGAGGTGGCCGGCCGGAACGTGCTCGAGCTCGGCTGCGGGGCCGCGCAGTGGTCGATCGCGCTGGCGGCGGACGGCGCCCGCCCGGTCGGGATCGATCTCTCCGGCGAACAGCTGCGCCACGCGCGCGAGGCCACCGCGACGATCCCCCTGGTCCACGGCAGCGCCGAGGAGCTCCCCTTCCGCGATGGCTCCTTCGACCTCGTGCTGTCCGATCACGGCGCCATGGGGTTCGCCGACCCCGAGCGGACCGTGCCCGAGGTGGCCCGGGTCCTCCGGCCCAGGGGCCGGTTCGCCTTCTCCGTCGCCAGCCCGTTCCTGTTCATGTGCTGGAACCCGAAGACCGAACGGGTCGACACCCGCCTCCACGCGCCCTGGTTCGGGATGCGGAGCGAGGAGGACGAGCAGACGATCCAGTTCCAGCTCCCGTATGGCGAGTGGGTCGGCCTCTTCCGGGACAGCGGCCTTGAGGTGGAGCGGCTGATCCACCTGCGCCCGCGCCCAAACGCCACCACGACCTACACGGACTACGTCTCCCTGCGGTGGGCCCGGGACTGGCCCGCCGAGGACCTGTGGGTGGTCACCAAGCCGGCGGCTTGACCCCATACCCACCCTCCGTATGATGCCGTCAACGTGTCGGTGGCGTTCCGGATGCGGCAGGAGCACGACGGCCGGTGGCGCGCCGTGGCGGAGGGACACCCGATCGAGGTCACCGGCCGGGACGCCCGAGAGTGCGTTCGCAACGTGCACAAGGCCGCCCTGTCGCTGATGCCGGCGGTCTCGTGGGAGTCCGGACCGCCGGTGGTCTTCGTCGAGGTCCTGCCGAAGCTCGTCGGCGTGGCAGAGGCCGCCGAGATGATGGGCTGGGACAAGCGCCGCGTGGCCACGTACGTGAAGCGTGGCGCCTTCCCCGAGCCGCTGGCGGAGCTGGCCGGTGGGCGGGTGTGGGCCCGCGAAGACGTGGTGTCGTTCCGCGACGCGTTCCGCGCCCGCCAGCGAGGCCGGGGCCGGAGCCGCCGCCGCACCGGCTCGGATTGACCCCCGCCGCGCCGGCGGGAGATACTTACCACCTGGTAGGTTACGAGCCAGATCCAACGAGGAAGGAGGACTCGTGGCCATCAAGTTCCTCTCCGAGGAGTGGGCCGGCGCCGTGACGGCCGCCCTCAACTCGAACGATGCGTTCCAGCAGCAGGCCCAGGGCAGGACCGTGAAGGTCCAGCAGGTCGTGACCACCCCCCAGGAGTCCAAGTTCTACTTCAGGCTCGAGGACGGGCAGGCCGAGGTGGGCGTGGGGGAGCTCCCCGAGGCCGAGGCCACCCTGATCCAGGACTACGACACCGCGGCCGCCTTGATGAAGAACGAGCTGAACGCCACCGCGGCGTACATGAGCGGAAAGCTCAAGATCCAGGGCGACCTGATGAAGCTGATGCAGCTCCAGAGCCTGTTCGCCACCCTGCCCCAGGCCATCAAGGGCATCGACGTCGAGTACTGAGCCCCACTCGCCCTGAGCCGGTGGGCCGCTGACCTGCGGTTTTGACCATGTCGGCCCCCGCTCCTAGGATTCGGCCACCCATGAAGATCGAGGTGGTCCGGAGCCCTCGCCGACGGAAGACGATCACCGCCGAGCACCGAGAGGGCCGGGTGGTGGTCCGGCTCCCGGCCGGCCTCTCCCGAACGGAGGAGCGGCAGTGGGTCCACCGGATGGTGACCCGCCTGACAGAGCGAGAGCAGGCCGAGCGCCTCAGCGCCCGTCGCGGGCTCCAGGCGACGGCCGACCGGCTGAACCGCGAGCACTTCGGAGGCCGGCTCCGTTGGAGCTCCATCCGGTTCGTCAGCAACCAGCGGGACCGGTACGGCTCGTGCACCCCCGAGGATGGCTCGATCCGGATCTCTCACCGCGTGGCCGACTACCCGGCGTGGGTCCGCGAGTACGTGGTGATGCACGAGCTGGCCCACCTCGAGGTGCCCTCGCACTCGCCGAGGTTCTGGCGGCTGGTGGACCGCTATCCGCTGGCGGAGCGGGCCCGGGGCTTCCTGATCGCCAAGGGCTTGGAGGACTAGCCGGGTCTCAGGGCTCGGTACCGTACAGACGGTCCCCGAAGTCCCCCAGCCCGGGAAGGATGTAGCCCCGTTGGTTCAGCTCTCGGTCGAGGGCCGCTGCGAAGATCGGCACGTCGGGATGCGCCTCCTCCATGGCCCGGACGCCCTCCGGCGCGGCCACCACGCAGACCATCCGGAGGGATGCGGGGCCGCGGGACAGGATCGAGGCCGAGGCCCGCACCGCCGAGCCGCCGGTGGCCAGCATCGGGTCGAGGAGTAGGGCGTGGTTCCCCGCGAGGTTCGGGAGCTTCTCGTAGTACGACGTCGGCTGGAGCGTCCGCTCGTCCCGCTCCAGCCCGATGTACCCGACGGCGACCCCCGGGAAGGTGTCGGTCACGGCCTCGAGCATCCCCAGGCCGGCCCGGAGGATCGGGATCGCCACGAGCGGCGTGGGGATCTCCCGGCCCTCAACGGGCTCGAGGGGCGTGTCGACCTTTCGGGGCGCTGTGGGGAGGTCCCTGGTCGCTTCGAGCACGAGTGCGAGGGTGAGACGGCGGGTCAGCGTGCGGAACACCGGCGGCGGCGTGTCGCGGTCCCGGAGCGAGGTGAGGAGATGCTGCGCCAGCGGATGGTCGACCATGGTCAGCATGGCGGGCCCCATCCTACGCGCCGATCGGAGCCGGCCCGTCGGCGTTGCGCCCCTGGCGAGCGGGATGGAGAATGCCGCCTGGACGGGCCAGGGAGGCACCGCAAAGGAAGAGAGGGGGAAGCATGCGAATCAGTCGTCCCGGAAGGCTGGCCGTGGCCGTGTCGTTGCTGGCGCTCGTCGCCGCGGCCTGTGGGGGGGCCACCCCGGAGGGCGATGCCGGCGGCGGCGGAGGAGAGGACGGCGAAGCCGCCGACGTCCGAATCGGCCTCGCGCTGGACGTTGGGGGGCTCGGCGACAAGTCCTTCAACGACGCGGGCAACGCCGGTCTGCAGCAGGCCATCGAGGAGGGGTTGGTCTCGGAGGAGAACACCGATCTGCTGGAGGCCAACCAGACCGGCTCCAACCGCGATGAGAACATCGTCAACCTCGCCGACCAGGGGTACGACCTGATCATCGGCGTGGGGTTCGCGTTCTCCGAGGGCATCGCGGAGATCGCCCCGGACTACCCGGACCAGAGCTTCGCCATCGTCGACGGGTTCGCCAACGCCGTCAACGAGGAGCTCACGAACGTCGCGGACCTGACGTTCAAGGAGCACGAGGGGTCGTACCTGGTCGGGATCGCAGCGGGGATGCAGACCGAGACGCAGACCGTGGGGTTCCTGGGCGGCCAGGAGGGCACCGGCCTGATCGAGAAGTTCCAGGCCGGGTACGAGGCCGGCGTCCAGTCGGTGTGTCCCGACTGCGAGATCCTGGTCGAGTACATCGGCGACTCCACGCAGGCGTTCGTCGACCCCACCCGAGGCGAGGCCCTATCCGCCTCGATGTACGACGACGGCGCCGACATCATCTACCACGCCGCGGGGCAGTCCGGGCTGGGGCTGTTCGCGGCGGCCGCCGACGCCGACCAGTGGGCGATCGGCGTGGACTCGGACCAGTACGAGGTGCTCGCCGACAACCCCGAGCAGCAGGAGCACATCCTCACCTCGATGCTGAAGCGGGTCGACACTGCCGTGTTCGACGCGATCCAGCAGGTCGTGGATGGTGCGTTCGAGTCCGGGTTCCAGGTCTTCGGGCTGGCAGAGGAGGGCGTCGACTACGCCGACAGCAACCCCGAGCTGAGCGACGAGATCAGGGCCGAGATGGACGCCGCCAAGGAGGCGATCATCGCCGGCGAGATCACGGTGCCGGAGGAGCCGCAGGGCTAGCCCAGGGTGAAGACCGGGACCGAGACGAAGGACGAAGCGGGGCGCGCAGGCGCCCCGCTCGTCGTCATGGAGGAGATCACCAAGCGCTTCCCCGGCGTGGTGGCCAACGATCGGGTCGACCTGGAGCTGCGCGAGGGGGAGATCCACGCCCTGGTCGGGGAGAACGGCGCTGGGAAGTCGACGCTGATGCGGGTCCTGTACGGCCTGTACCCGCCCGACGGTGGTCGGATCGTGGTCCGGGGCACCGAGGCTCGGATCCACTCCCCGCGGCAGGCCATCGCGCTCGGGATCGGGATGGTCCACCAGCACTTCGTCCTGGTCGACCGGTTCACGGTGACCGAGAACATCGTGCTGGGCGCCGAGGGCGGCGCCGTGGTCGACTTCGATGAGGCCGCGGGGCGGATCGGTGAGCTGGCCCGGAGCTACGGGTTCGCCGTGGATCCGGCGGTGCCTGTGGAGGGCCTGTCCGTGGGCCAGGAGCAGCGGGTGGAGATCCTGAAGGCGCTGTACCGAGGGGTCGACCTCCTGATCCTCGACGAGCCCACCGCCGTGCTCACCCCATCGGAGGCCGCGGAGCTGTTCGAGAACCTCCGCAAGCTCCGCGGCGACGGCAAGACCGTGGTGTTCATCAGCCACAAGCTCGACGAGGTGCTGGCCATCGCCGACCGCATCACGGTTCTCCGTCGGGGCAAGGTCGTGGGGGAGACCACGCCGGCCCAGACCTCGAAGGAGCAGCTCGCCGAGATGATGGTGGGCCGCCCGGTGCTGTTCCGGCTGGAGAAGCCGCATGTCCAGGTGGGCGAGGCGGTGGTGGTGATCGAGGATCTCGAGGTCGATGGCCTGGTGAAGGGCGTGGACCTCGAGGTGCGCTCCGGCGAGATCGTCGGCGTGGCCGGGGTCGAGGGCAACGGACAGCGGGAGCTTGCGGAGGCGCTGATCGGGCTTCGGCCGCCGTCCGCCGGTCGGATCCTCCTCGACGGCCGCGATGTCGCCGGCCAGAGCACCGGGGGCATCCGGAACCTCGGGGTGGCCTATATCCCCGAGGACCGCCACGACCGAGGCCTGGTGCTGGACATGTCGCTGTGGGAGAACTCGATCCTGGGCCGCCAGTCGAAGCCGGAGGTGGCCGGCGGCCTGGGGATCCTGCTGATCGGCAAGATCAAGGAATGGGCCGCTCGATTGATCAAGAAGTTCGACGTTCGGGCCAGCTCGATCCAGGTGCCGGCGGCCACGCTGTCGGGCGGGAATCAGCAGAAGCTGATCCTGGCCCGGGAGCTCGAGGAGACCCCTCGCCTGGTGGTGGCGCACCAGCCGACCAGAGGGCTCGACGTCGGCGCCATCGAGTTCGTGTGGCGGAAGATCCTGGAGCAGAAGGCGCTGGGGGCCGGGGTGCTCCTCATCTCCGCGGAGCTCGAGGAGATCTACGAACTCTCCGACCGTATCGTCACGATCTACGAGGGCCGGATCACCGGCGAGTACGCGGCCGATGCGCCGCCGGCGGAGCTCGGCATCGGGATGACGGGCGGACGGGTGGCCCAGGAGGCCGGCTGATGGCCGTGGCCACCCGACCGGAGGCCCCGTCGGCGTCGCCCGCTCCCCACCGCCGGATCCGCCGGCCGTGGGCGCAGAAGCTCCTGGTGCAGTCGATCGCGGTGGCCGTGGCCTTTTTGTTCGCCGGGCTCGTCGGGAGCGTCATCATCCTGGCGTACGGCGAGAGCCCTGGCTTCGTCTACTCGACGCTGTGGCAGTTCTCCACGGCGCGGGTCTCGGACGTGGCCCGGGTGCTGGAGCAGGCCACGCCGCTGATCTTCTCGGCCCTGGCCGTGGCCGTGGCGTTCAAGGCCGGCATGTTCAACATCGGGGTCGAGGGTCAGTACATCGTGGGCATGATGACCGCCACGGGGGCGGCGGTGTGGCTCGACCTCCCCGCGGTGATCCACCTGCCGCTGGTGGTCCTGGCCGCTGTGGCCGGATCGATGATCTGGGCGTTCGTCCCGGCCATCCTCAAGGTGAAGACCGGCGCCCACGAGGTCGTCACCACGATCATGATGAACGGGATCGCCATCAGCCTGGTGGCGTGGGCCCTTCTCAATCCGCTGCGGACCTCCGACACGGGGTTCGTCGACCTCCGGAGCGATCGGTTCTCGGAGAGCGCGCTGATGCCGCCGCTGGCTCCCGCGCTGGGCCTCGAGGAGCAGATCCCAGCGTCCGCCCACCTGACGTGGCTCTTCCCGCTGGCGCTCCTGGCATCTGTCGCGGTGTGGTTCCTCCTGTACCGAACCCGGCTCGGCTACGAGGCTCGCGCGGTGGGCGCCTCACCCGGCTCCGCCGAGGCCGGGGGGATCGGCATCGGCGCCGTCCAGCTCAGGGTGTTCCTGATCTCCGGCGCCCTGGCTGGATTCGTCGGGCTGAACTACCTGCTCGGCGACGCTGGGTTCTTCGGCGTGAACTACGAGACCACCCTGGGGTTCACCGGGATCGCCGTGGCCTTCCTGGGCCGCAATCATCCGGTGGGCATCGTGCTGGCCGCGCTGCTGTTCGGGATCCTGTTCCGGGGCGAGGACGGGATCGCCGTGGCCACCGACCTGCCCCGCGAGATCACGGTGATCATGGAGGGCCTCCTGATCCTCTCGGTGGTGGTGGCGTACGAGATCGCTCGTCGGGTCCAGCTCCGCCGGCAGGCCGAGGTGATCCGCGAAGAGGAGGGGGAGTCGCGTGCCGCTGCTTGACCTGGGGGCCGCCATCGCCATCGGACTGTCCTACTTCACGATCATCTACCTGACCGGGCTGGGCGGGCTGTTCAGCGAGCGGTCGGGCATCGTGAACATCGGCCTCGAGGGCCTCATGATCACCGGCACGGTGATGGGGGCCTGGGGGGCCATCAACTGGGGGCCGGTGGCGGGGCTGGCCATCGGCGCCATCTCCGGGCTGCTGTTCTCGTTGGTCCATGCCGTGGCCACCGTGACCTT
>CALAEC010000079.1 GCA_937890785.1 uncultured Actinomycetes bacterium | reverse complement strand
CTGCGTGAGCCCAAGCCTCGCGGCGATGGCGACGAGTGCCGACACGACCGCGTCGGGTTCGCGGATTCCACGTTCCCGTGTAATGGGCCATGGGCCTGGAGTGGAACCGGACACCGTGGGCAGCCTGGAGGACGATATCCCCGGGATGACGTGGGAACGCGCCGAGGCGACCCTCCGGCTGGCTCGGACGCTGAGGGAACGTCATCGGGTGACCGCGTAAGCCCCAGCCTAAATCGGCCGGGCCCTTCGGCCGATGTAGCCAGCATGTCCGCCAGACGGCCCACCTCGTCTCTCTCGCGCGAGAAGCCGCTACGCAGAGAGAGCGACAGCTGGTTGGAGCGCTGGATGGCCTCAGTGGCGGATCTGGACCGACTGAAGCGGTCCCACCCCATGCTCGACGCGGTCATCGACGAGGTGGACGGACGGCGCATCAGGATCGGCGACAACTGGCTGGCGGACTTCGCCTCCTGCAACTACCTGGGATTGGATTGGGACCGGGAGGTCATCGAGGCCGTCCCCGGGTTCCTCGACGTCTGGGGCACCCACCCAAGCTGGTCCCGGCTGCTCGGCAGCCCGGTCCTGTACGAGCAACTGGAGGAGCGGCTTACGGAGCTCCTGGGCTGCGAGGATACCCTCCTCCTCCCCACGATCACCCACATCCACATGTCCGTGATCCCCGTCCTGGCCGGCAACGGGGCGATCTTCATGGACGGCCGGGCGCACAAGACGATCTTCGATGGATGCTCCATCGCCCAGGGCCACGGCGCCACGGTGCAGCGGTTCCGGCACGACGACCCCGAACATCTCGAGGAGCTGCTTCGCGCTTGCACGCTGACCCCCCGGGTCATCGCCACCGACGGCGTGAACTCGATGACCGGGAACGCCCCGGATGTCCGCGAGCTGGCCCGCCTGGCGCGGGAGTACGACGCCTTGCTGTACGTCGACGAAGCCCACGGCTTCGGCGTGATCGGCGAGCGGCGCCCCGACGAGCCCTGTGACTACGGGGTGCGGGGGAACGGCTTGATCCGCCACCAGGGTGAGACGTACGAGAACGTCGTGATCGTCGCCGGGATGTCCAAGGCCTATTCCTCGCTCCTGGCCTTCATCGGCCTGCCCTCGCGCCTGAAGGACGTGCTGAAGGTGGCCGCCCCTCCCTACCTGTTCTCGGGCCCGTCCCCGGTGGCCTCGCTCGCTACCGCCTGGGTCGGGCTCGACGTGAACGAGAAACGGGGGGACCGGTACCGGGCCGAGATCCACAGGAAGACCCACCGAGTGCTCGATCGCCTGGGCGAGCTCGGTATCTACACACCGAACAGATCCGGGTTTCCGATCGTCGAGATCCCGCTGGCGAACCACGAGGACATCGATGTGGTCGGCCGCTACCTCTACGACCGCGGGATCTACGTCACGATGGCCGCCTACCCGCTCGTGCCCAAGAACGAGGTCGGCTTCCGGCTCCAGGTCACCGCCGCCAACCACGATGAAGAGATCGAGTTGCTCTGCGAGGTCCTCGGCGAGCTGGACGAGCGTTTCGACCTCCAGCACGCCGACCATCGTCAGCTGATGCGGGCCGGGGCAGGGTGGCCCGAACCAGCTACGGGTCCCTAATGGAGGTCCAGGGAACGCCCGATATTGGGGCCATGAGGCGGAGGATCTGGCTGGTCTACCTCGTGGTCGGGACCCTGGCCCTGGCTGGGTTCCTGCTTGTTCCCGGGATGCGGGCCGGCCCCCTTTTCAACGTGATCGGCCTGTCCGCCGCGATCGTCATCCTGGTCGCTCTCCGCCTCCACCGATCAGCACAACGCCTCCCCTGGGTCCTGGTGGCCGTAGGGCAGATCCTCTTCGTTGGGGGCGACATCATCACGTACAACTACAGCCGGTTCTTCGGCACGGCTCCCCCGTTCCCCTCCATCGGCGACCTCTTCTACCTTTCGGTGTATCCGTTCCTCGTCGCTGGCATCCTCCTGCTGGTCCGCCGACGGAACCCCGGTCGCGACCGGGCCAGCCTGATCGACTCGCTGATCGTGGGTGTCGGGGTGGGGACGATCTCGTGGGTCTTCCTCATCGCACCGTACGTCCACGACCCAACATTGACCCTCACCCAGAAGCTCACAGCGATGGGGTACCCGCTGATGGACCTCGTCCTGTTCACGGTGGCCGTCCGACTGGCCGTGGGTGCCGGAAGGCGCTCCATCGGCTTCTACCTCATGGTCGGCTCGCTGGCCGTGCTGTTCGTCACGGACAGCATCTACGGGTGGATCGTGCTCCACGGCGGCTACGACAACACCACCGGCTACCTCGAGGGTGGGTGGGGCCTCTTCTATCTGCTCTTGGGCGCGGCGGCGCTCCACCCCTCGATGCGCCTGTTCGACGAGCCCGTCCCCGAACACGAACCGAGTCAGCCCCGACGACGGCTGTTCATCCTGGCCGCCGCCTCGCTGATGGCGCCCGCCGTCAACTTCGTGCAGTCGATCCGCGGTCAGGCCGTGGATGTGCCCGTCGTGTCGGCCGCGGGGGCCTTCCTCTTCGTTCTGGTGCTGGTCCGGCTGAACGGCTTGATGGTGGACATCACCGAGTACCGTCGGACCGCTCGGGCACTGGCGGAGGCCGAAGCCAAGTATCGCTCGCTCGTGGAGGGGCTGCCGGCCGTCGTCTACATCGCGGAGTTCGGCGAGGAGGGGGACTGGAGATACATCAGCCCACAGATCGAGACGATCCTCGGGTTCACCCAAGAGGAGTTCAAGGCTGCCTCGGTGTGGCGGGACCGCATCGTCCCCGAGGATAGGGAACGGGCGCTGGGGGCCGAGCTGCAAGTGCTCCGGGGTGAGGGCCGCCTGCAGACCGAGTATCGCATCGTCGGGAAGGACGGCGGTCTGATCTGGATCCGGGAGGAAGCCGACGCCGTCCACGGCGAGAGTGGGAGGCCACTCTACCTCCAGGGCGTCATGTACGACATCACCGAGCTGAAGCGCGCCGAAGAGCAGCTCGTGAAGGCGCTGGATACGGAGAAGGAGGCAACCAAGCGCCTGCGCGCGCTGCACGAGATGCAGAACTCCTTCCTGCAGGCTGTCTCCCACGAGCTTCGGACACCCCTCACCACCATCCTCGGGAGCGCGTTGACCCTCCAGGAGGACGGCAGCACGCTGAGCCAGGACGACACCACGGACCTCATTCGCATGATCGGGTCGAACGCCCGCAAGCTGCATCGACTGCTGACGAACCTGTTGGATCTCGATCGGATGTCCAGGGGGATCATCGAACCGAACCGCGAGCTCGTGGACGTGACGAAGGTGGTGGCGGCCGCCGTCGAAGAGTGCAAGACGGACAGCCACCCGATCCAGCTCACGACGAGATCGCCGGTCCTCACCGAGGTGGACGCGGCCCAGGTGGAACGGATCATCGAGAACCTCGTGACGAACGCGATCCGCTACACGGCCGCCGGGACTCCGATCTGGGTGTCCGTGGCTCCGAGCGAAGGCGGGGTCCTTCTCACCGTGGAGGACGCGGGCCCCGGGGTGCCCGAATCGCTTCGGGAAACCATCTTCGAGCCTTTCCACCAAGGGCGTGAGCTCGTGTCGCACTCGCCCGGTGTGGGCATCGGGCTCTCGCTGGTGTCGCGGTTCGCGGAGCTGCACGGGGGCCGGGCTTGGGTCGGGGACCGTGCTGGCGGCGGTGCCTCGTTCAAGGTCCTGCTGCCCGTTCGGCCAACCACCGGCGCCCCACAGGATTCGAAGGAGGACGCGCCTGGGGCCCTTGATGACTCCGCGGCAACCCCCGACGACGCGGAGATCACCTCCTCGGCACCGTGAGGACCCGGGGAAGGTCACGCTGATGGGTTCGAACGGGCTCTTCAGGATCAAACTGTTCTCGCCCCTCCGCCTTCGGGAGTTCCGCCTGTTGTGGGTCGGCATGACCGTGTCGCTCCTGGGGGACGGCATCTTCCTGGTCGCCATTGCCTGGCAGGTCTACGAGCTGTCGAACGCCCCGACCGCCCTGTCGGTCGTGGGCATCGCCATGGCCACGCCGCACGTCGTGCTCCTCCTGGCCAGCGGGGTCGTGAGCGACCGGTTCGACCGGCGCGTCGTCATGATCGGAGCCGACCTGGCGCGGGGCTTGGCCGTGACCGTCCTGGGCGTGCTGTCCCTGACCGGGGTGATCCAGCTCTGGCACATCGTGGCCCTGGCCGCGCTCTACGGGGCCGGCACGGCGTTCTTCGGGCCAGCCTTCGAAGCAATCGTCCCCGACCTCGTCCCGTCCCAGCTGTTGGGCCAGGCCAACTCGATGGACCAATTCGTTCGTCCCGCGGCGTGGCAACTCGCCGGCCCCGCCGTGGGCGGGCTGATCGTCGGCGGGTGGGGGGCGGGAGGCGCATTCCTTCTGGATGCCGGGACGTTCGGGGTTTCGATTCTGGCGTTGTCTCTGATGCGCACCCGTGCCGGGGCGCCGTCAGTGGAGCATCGAGCCTCCGTCCTCAGTGACGTACGCGAGGGATTCCGATTCGTCCGTGGCCACGTGTGGTTGTGGGGGACCCTCCTGGCGGCCGCCTGCGCTTACCTCCTGTTCCTCGGTCCCACCGAGGTGCTCCTGCCATTGATCGTGAAGAACGAGATGGGCGGCTCCGCCCGAGACCTCGGGTTCATCCTGGCAATGGGGGGAATCGGCGCGATCGGAGCGGCCATCCTCGTCGGCAACCGCGGGATCCCCAGGCGTCATATGACGTTCATCTACGTCTGCTGGACCGTCTCCACACTCGCCGTGGCCGGCTACGGACTGGCGAGGGTCCCGTGGCAGGCCATGGCGGCGGCCTTCATCTTCGGCTCCCTCGAGAGCGCCGGCCTCATCGTATGGACGACCACCAAGCAGCGGTTGGTGCCGCGGCGCCTCCTTGGGAGGGTATCCAGCCTGGACTGGTTCATCTCCATCGGGCTGCTCCCCCTCTCCTTCGCCCTCACCGGGCCGGTGGCGCACCTGGCGGGTGCCCGGGCCACGCTGATCGGCGCTGGCATCCTCGGAGGGGTGGTGACGATCGCCTTCCTGTTCCTCCCCGGGATGCGCGACATCGAGCGGAGCGGCGCCATCCGCCGGGGCCCGCCGGAGACAGTGGAGGTAGCGGTCCCCTCGGAAGCCGGGCCGCCCGTCTCCACCCCCGTGGCGCGTCCCGGCTAGGCCACCTAAGGCCGCGGCCCGGGCGGCCCGATAGGTACGTGTATGAGGCACCGTGCGTGGCTCGGCTACCTGCTGGGCGGGTCTGTCCTGCTCGTCGCGTACCTGTTGATCCCCGGGCTCCGGATCGGGCCCATCTTCAATGCCATCGGCCTCTCGTCGGCCATCGCCATCGCCATCGGGGTGCGGCTGCACCGCCCGGACCGTCGCCGGCCCTGGGATCTGGTCGCCTTGGGGCTGGCCCTGTTCGTGGCGGGGGACGTGATCACCTACAACTACGACCGGCTGTTCGGCTCGGAGCTGCCCTTCCCCTCCGTCGGGGACGTCCTCTACTTGAGCGTGTACCCGTGCTTGATCGCGGGGCTCCTCCTCCTGATCCGGAGCAGGAACCTGGGCCGGGACCGTGAGAGCGCGATCGACTCGATGATCCTCGCCATCGGCGTCGGGGTGGTCTCGTGGGTGTTCCTGATGGCCCCCATCGCCCACGACGTCGGCCTCAGACCCGTGGAGAAGGCGGTCTCGATCGCCTACCCGCTGATGGACCTGATCCTCGTCGTGGCCGCGGTGCGGCTCGCCGTCGGCGCCGGTAAGCGCCCACCGGCGTTCTTCCTCATGGCGGCGTCGATCGTTGCCCTGTTCCTCACGGACAGCGTCTACGGGTGGATCTCCATCCACGGCGTCGTCTACGACAACGCATCCGGCTTCCTTGAGGCCGGCTGGGGTGTCTTCTACCTCCTGTGGGGGGCGGCCGCGCTTCACCCATCGATGAACGCGCTCTCCGACCCGGCTCCCGATCACGAGGTGCATGTCGATCGGCGGAGGCTCCTCCTGCTCGCCGGCGCGTCCCTCGTGGCCCCCATCGTGCACCTCATCCAAGAGGCCACGGGGCAATCCGTCGACATCGCTGTCCTGATCGGGGCGTCGATCGCGCTGTTCCTCCTCGTGGTGGCCAGGATGGCCGGCCTCGTTCACAAGCAGCAGCAGTCGGCGGTCAGGGAGCGGGCTCTCCGTGAGGCGGGGGCCGCCCTGGTTACGGCCACGAACCGCGACGGCGTCTACTCGGCCACCCTCGAGGCGGTCCGCACGCTGGCTGGGCGATCCACGGCCGTCTGGGTCCTCGTGGCGTCGGAATCCCCGCGGGAGTTTACGGTCGTAACGGCCCACGGGGGTGGAGCTGCTGGGGGCAGCGCCATCAGCCTCATGGCGCTCCGCGAGTGGAAGCGGGAACGCCTTCTCAGGCACGCCTGGTTCCAGATACCCGTGGCCGACAGCGAGCTCGCCCCGCTGCTCCAGGCACCTCCTGAAGCAGGGTTCGTGTTCGTTGCGCCGATGTTCATCAGAGAGGAGCTCAAAGGGTTGGTCGTCCTGGCCGCCCCATCCCGCCTTGCCAGGCCCATCTGCGACGGCCTCCAGACCCTCGCTTCACAGGTCGCCCTGGCCCTCGAGAGCGCCGCCTTGACCGAGGACCTCTTGCGTCGGCGGAGCGAAGCTCGGTTCGGCTCCCTCGTGCAGAACTCCTCCGACGTGGTCACTGTGGTCGATGCCGACACCACCATCAGGTACGTGAGCCCGTCGGTGGAACGGGTGCTGGGCTACGAACCTCACGACTTGGTCGGCACGAGGCTCGCGGACCTCGTCCACCCGGAGGACCAGACACGGGTGCTGGCCTCGTTCGCCGCCGCGGTGCAGGAGCCCCCCGGGCACCCCGGACTCATGGAGCTTCGCATGCGTCACCGAGAGGGGCACTGGCTTCACGTCGAGACGCTCCGCACCAATCTGTTGGAGGACCCCAACGTGCGGGGGATCGTTCTCAACACCAGGGATGTCAGCGAACGGAAGGCCTTCGAGGAGCAGCTCGCACGCCAGGCCTTCCAGGACTCGGTCACCAGCCTGGCGAACCGAGCCCTCTTCCGGAACCGTCTCCAGCACGCCCTGGAGCGGCAGCACCGCGGGGATCGACCCATCTCCGTCCTTCTCATGGATCTGGACGACTTCAAGACCATCAACGACTCGCTGGGTCACGCTGTGGGCGACCGACTGCTGGCCGAGGTGGGCGAACGCCTGAAGGAATCCCTTAGGACTGCCGATACCGCCGCCCGTCTCGGCGGCGATGAGTTCGCCATCCTGCTCGAGGAGGGAGGAACGGGGGTCGAGGCCGCCGACGTCGCTGCCCGGATCCTCGAGACTCTCGAGACCGCCTTCCACCTGGAGGGAAAGGAGGTCTTCGCCCGGGGGAGCATCGGTATCGCCGTGGCCGATCCCGACAGTCACGCCCCAAGGGAAGCGGAGGACCTGCTCCGCAACGCCGACGTCGCCATGTACATGGCCAAGGAGGCCGGCAAGGGCCGGTACCAGATGTTCGAGCCTTCCATGCACGACTTCGCGCTCCGCCGCCTGGAGCTGAAGGCCGACCTCCGGCGGGCGGTGGAGCGCGGTGAGTTCGTGCTCCACTACCAGCCGGTTATCGAGCTCAAGTCGGGTCGGATCGCGGGCGTCGAAGCTCTGGTCCGCTGGCAGCACCCGACCCAGGACCTCTTGGCCCCCGGCGAGTTCATTCCGCTGGCTGAGGAGACCGGCCTCATCGTGGCCATGGGCCGCTGGGTCCTTCAGGAAGCCTGCCGGACGGGCGTTCGCCTGCAGGAGCGCTACCCGACGGATCCGCCCCTTCACATGGCGGTAAACATCTCCGCCCGACAACTCCAACGACCAGAGTTGGTGAGTGAGGTCGCCCGGGCCCTCATGGACACGGGGTTCCCAGCGGAGAGCCTGACGCTGGAGATCACTGAGACAGTGATGATGCGGGACATGGACCTCTCCATGCGGCGCCTGACGGAACTGAAGGAACTCGGCGTGGAGCTCGCCGTCGACGATTTCGGAACAGGCTACTCGTCGCTGACCTACATCCAGCGCTTCCCGATCGATATCCTCAAGGTCGACCGGTCATTCGTGGACGTGATGAGCGTCGACGCTCGCAAGTCCGCTCTCACCGCAACGATCCTGAAGCTCGCCGAGGACCTCGACCTGCGCCCTGTGGCCGAGGGGATCGAGCGCGCCGACCAGCTCGACCGGCTGCTGGCGCTCCGGTGCGACCTGGGCCAGGGGTTCTACTTCGCGAAGCCGCTCCCCGAGGACGGCATCGAGGAGCTCCTGCAGAACCGCGCTGCGCTCGCGCAGCGCGACCGCGAACTGACGATCTGACCACCCGCCACTCGTCGCCCCCGACGCCTACGGACGTCTCCAGGGACCTAAGGGGGGCGTGTCGTTCTTCGTGGAGTACGACCGGGGCACCGAGAGCCCGGGAAGGCTGGCGGCCAAGCTCGAGGCATACGGACGGATCGGGCTCGGGTCCGCCGTCCGGACGCGCTCCTTGTGGCGGATGATTCAGGAGCTGAGGGGGAGTGTGGACAAGGCTCTAACCGTGCCCATGTTTTCGGTGCCCCCAACTGTACAGAAGTCGAAAAAATGTCCGCAGGTAGAGGGCCTGCCGGTCGTTCTCAGCAAGCGCCACGCCAAGATTCGCCGCGACGGCTACCGCCGGGCGCCTTGACCTCGACCTCCGACCGGGCAGGAGGCGAAGGGTGCGTACGGGAGGGCGGTCCCGGGGGGCTCGGGGGAGTGGATCCTCGCGCTCGTACGCGTCCAGCCGGGGGTGGGCCCTGAGGCTCGAGCGCCTGGACCCGGCCGCTCGGACCCACGTCAGTGCGAGGTCCGCAGGGAGCGTATCGAACCGCGACGTTCCTGCGTCTATCGTGTTGACGGACGTCGAAGGCGAGCGAGGACCGTGACGACTTCTTTACGGGAGTGGCTCAGGCGGGAGGTCTACGGGGCGAGGGAGAATCGTCGCCTCAGGGGCTGGTTGGCGAGCGCGGGCATCGGGGTCTACCTCCTCGGCTGGCTCGTCGCGTGGCTCAGACCCAGCGCCGGGGACGATCCCAGCATCCCTCTGTTCATCGTCTTCTTTCTGACCATCTCGGCTCTGACGGCTGCACCTCTCCTCTCCTACGTGCGTTTGGTCCGCACGTTCGTCGCCTCCGTTGGGACGGGAGCTGCAATGGTCTCCCTGATCGCGTGGGCCATGGTCTTCATCCACACGAGCTCGTCGTCGACCGCCGGCCTGGCCCTCTTGGCGCCCATCATCTACAACTGGGGTGTCCTCGCCGCTGGCTGGACCCTGGACCAGATCCTCCTGCGGTACCGGCCGTCCTGAGCCCCAAACGACTCTGAAAACTGCGAATCGTGTCGGAGGGGATGTGTACAATCCAGGCGATCGAGGAGGACGGGTTGACTCGCAAGCTTTCCAGGAGCGCCAAGGCCGGGCGCATCGTCAAGAGCAAAGTCAGGAGCACGGCCGGAAAGCGGGCGGTCGTGAAGCGGGCGACCGCCCGGGTCCGGACCAAGCGGGCTGGCGCGGCCTCCAGGGCCCTTCCCAGCTAACTGGTGCCGCCAGGACGGCGACCGCTTTCCCATCGGATCTTCTCCTTCGAGGCCGCGGAACTCATCCTGCCTTCGGAAATCACCCTCGACACCAGCTTCGTCGTGAATGCCCTCTTCGTGGGAGAGGCCCTCCACGAACCGGCTCGCGGGTTTCTCCAGCGGCTCGCGGAGGCTCGGTCCATCCTGGTTTTCAACGAACTGCTCGAGCTGGAGGTGCGCGAGACTGCCTTCAGAATTCCCCTCGTAGAGCGCTTTCCCGACGACTGGAGGAGGCGGCGGCACGATGGAAGATCCTTGCGCCGGGCTCATCGTCTAGTCCGAGGGATTATGGATGCTTGGGAGGATCTGCTCTCGGCGTTCACCTACCTGGAGGTCCAGGTCGCCGAGGTCATGGACCGCGTCGAGGAGCTCATGGGGACCTTCGGCCTCTCTTCGTATGACGCCGTTCACGTCGCGACCGGTGAGTACGCGGGTGCCAGGACCCTGGTCACGACGGATGCTGGGTTCGCTTCCGTTCCTGAGACCCGGCTCACGATATACACGAACGCCAGTCGAGTCGGCCCCTGCCGGAGGATGAGAGGTCACCGCTGAGCTCTCGGTGCTCGGCCCAGCCCAGCAGAGAGGGCAAGGGTCGAAAAAAATCTACGCAGGTCGTCTGAAAGGGTTCCAGGACCGCTGAATTTGGTGCCCCCGGCAGGATTCGAACCTGCGCCCCTGGTTCCGGAGACCAGTGCTCTA
>CALAEC010000078.1 GCA_937890785.1 uncultured Actinomycetes bacterium | reverse complement strand
GGGCGGTACGGCACCCGCCGGAACTCGTCGGTGTCCAGGACCACGAAGTCGGCCCGCTTCCCCGGCTCCAGCGAGCCGAGGCGGTCGTGCAGGCCGAGGACCCACGCAGGGTTCGCCGTCGCCGCGACCAGTGCCTCCAGGGGCGCCAGGCCGTACATCGCGCAGCCGAGGGCGACGGCCTCGGGCATCGACACGATCGGCGACGTCCCGGGGTTGCAGTCGGTGGCCAGGGCCAGGGCGGCGCCCCGGGCCAGGCGGTCCACCGGCGGGGGTTGGGCCCGGAGGAGCATCGTTGAGGCCGGGAGGAGCACCGCCACCGTGTCGCTGCCGATCAGCGCGGTCACGCCATCGTCGCTGACGTGGTTGAGGTGGTCGGCGCTCCGGGCCCCGAGGCGCACGGCTGCCTCGGCGGCGCCCGAGGTCCCCAGCTGGTCGGCGTGGACCCGGAGCGGAAGCTCCACCTCGGCGGCGGCCTCGGCCACGCGCTCGAGGTCGTCGGTCGAGAACGCGATGTCCTCGACGTACACGTCGACCGCGTCGACGAGCCCTTCGCGGGCGGCGGTGGGGATCAGCTCTGCCCGGACCGCGTCGACCCAGGCCTCCCGGTTCATCCCGTCGGGGACGGCGTGGCATGCCAGGAGGGTCACGGTGGCGGTCTGGGGGAGCTCCTCGGCCAGCCGCCGCGCCAGGCGAGCCTGCCGCAGCTCGGCCTCGACCGACAGGCCGTACCCAGTCTTCAGCTCGAGGGTTGTGGTCCCGTGGCGGAGCATCTCGGCGGCCAGGGGCCGGCAGAACTCCAGCACCTCCTCGTCGGAGGCCTCGGCCAACATCCGGGCGCTCCGGCGGATCCCGCCCTCGCCGTGGAGGTCCCGGTACGAGGCGCCCTGCAGGCGGGCCTCGTATTCGTCGTCCCGCCAGCCGAAGAACGGCATGTGGGTGTGACAGTCGACGAAGCCGGGGACCACCGTGCGCCGGGTGAGCTCCTCGTCGACGGGGCCGCTCCACCCCGACCGCGGACCGGCGTAGGTGAGCGCGCCGCCGTCCCAGGCCACGACGGCGTCGCGGACGACTTCGGGACCGGCCGGCGACCGCGCCGGGAGCATCGGCAACGCGCACGTGACCAGGGTCGAGCAACCCACCGACGACATGGGACTAGTCCCTTGTGACTACTAGAAGATGGTCCGACCGGGCCATTCCCCCTCCTTCGCTGGAGCCGCATCATAGGTGGCGAAGACCAGCCGGGTTTACCCGGCAGAAGCAGCACACGGGAAGGGCGCTCGGGTGCTGCATGCGCCTGGAGGGGGATCGCGGGCAGTCCCCCTCTCGGCTTTTCCGGGATCTCCCTCTTGACCGTTCCTGACCTTCGGTCTAGCGTGGGCTGCCACGAGGGGGAGGGGGAGGGTGAGGCCGGACCGAAGCCGAGGACGGATCGTCCTCACCGCCATGATGGGCCTGGCGCTGTGGTCCCTCCCCGGGACCGCCGGCGCGGCCCCACCGCCGAACGACGCGTTCGCCGCGGGGACCACGATCGGTGCGATCCCGTACCAGGACGCCCAGTCCACCGTGGAGGCCACGGCGGAGCCCGGTGAGCCCACCTCCCAGTGCGGGCCCGCCGCGAAGTCGGTGTGGTACCGGTTCACTCCGGCCACGGACGTGGTCCTTCGCGCCGACACCCTCGGGAGCGACTTCGACACGGTCCTGGCCGTCTGGACGGGGAGCGACCTGGCGTCGCTCTCCCCGGTGGCCTGCAACGACGACGTGTTCAGCGCACAGTCGATCGCGGTGTTCGCGGCCGAGGCCGGTGTGACCTTCGCGTTCCAGGTGGGCGGGTACGAGGGCGCCGCGGGGGCGCTGACCTTCAGGCTGAAGGAGGTCGACGCCGGCGCGATCGCCGGCACCGTGACCGACGCGGCCACCGGCTCACCGCTGCCCGACGTGTGCATCGACGTTGTCGATTCCGACTTTTTCACTTTCAGCACCACGGTGACCGACGCGAACGGTGAGTACAGCGTGCCGGTCCGGTCGGGGAGCTACAAGGTCATCTTCTACGACTGGTGCGACGCGCAGAACGACCACCGGACCGAGTGGTATCAGGACACGCCCGAGTTCGAGTCCGCCGACGACGTCACGGTGACGGGATCAGCCGAGGCGTCCGGGGTGAACGCGTCGCTGGCGGCGTCGTGCCCCGGCTTCGGCGACCTTCCGTTCCCGCAGTTCATCGGCACGGGCGGCCCAGACTCGTTCGCCGGGGGTCCCGAGTCCGAGGTGTTCTGCGGTCTGGGCGGCAGCGACCGGATCCGAGGGGGCGGGGGCCGCGATCGCGTCCTCGGGGGCGCCGGCGCCGACCGGCTGTCGGGCGGCTCGGGAAGCGATTACCTGTTCGGGAGCGGTGGGAGGGACCGGCTCGGCGGTGGCCCGGATCGGGACGTGTGCGGCGGCGGGCCCGGCAAGGACCGGGCCAACCGAAGCTGCGAGCGCGTGTTCAGCGTGCCGTAGTCGGGGGGTGCTAGCGACCGAACAGGCTTCCCCACCAGGGGTGCTTGTCGCGGCCCCCGGCGAGGTCGATGTGGATGTGCTTGGCCTCGCGGTACTCGTCGAAGCCGAGCTTCCCGTGCTCGCGGCCGATCCCCGACTGCTTGTAGCCGCCGAACGGATACCGCGGATTGATCATGTGGTAGTCGTTGATCCACACGGTTCCGGTCCGCAGCCGCTCTGCGATCGACACCGCTCGGGGCACGTCGGTCGACCACACCGCCCCGGCCAGCCCGTAGATCGAGTCGTTGGCAAGGCTGACCACTTCGTCGTCATCCTCGAACGGGATCACCGCCAGAACCGGCCCGAAGATCTCCTCCTGGGCCACCTTCATCGAGTTGTCGACGCCGGTGAGGATGGTGGGGCGGTAGTAGTAGCCGCCCTCGTGGCCCTCGACCACGGCCCGCTCGCCGCCGACCGCGACCTCAGCCCCCTCGGACCGGCCGATCTCCACGTACCGCTCCACGGTCTCCAGCTGGCTCTGGGAGACCACGGGCCCGAGGTCGGACTCGGCGTTGAGCGCCGGGCCGACCCGAAGGTCCTGGGCCCGCTTCACCAGCGCCGGGACGAAGTCGTCGAAGACCGAACGCTGGACGAACAGCCGGGTCCCGGCCGAGCACACCTGGCCCTGATGGAAGAACACGCCCCATAGGGCCCCGTCCACCGCGTAGTCGAGGTCGGCGGCGTCGGTAACGATCGAGGGCGACTTGCCGCCGAGCTCGAGCGTGACCTTCTTCACGGTGCCGCTGGCCAGCTGCATGATCCGCCGGCCGACCTCGGTGGAGCCGGTGAAGGCCACCTTGTCCACCAGCGGGGAGACCACCAGCTCCTCGCCGGCCGCCGCCCCCGGCCCCGACAGCACGTTGACCACGCCCTCCGGGATCCCGGCCTCCAGGCAGATCCGCCCGACCATCAACGAGGAGAGCGGCGTGTACGAGGCCGGCTTCAGGATCACGGTGTTGCCCGCGGCGATGGCCGGGGCGATCTTCCACGCGGCCATCTGGAGCGGGAAGTTCCACGGGGTGATCGCCGCGCACACGCCCATCGGCTCGCGGCGCAGGTAGTTGTACGAGATCGGCGAGCGGGGGAGCGGCTCCTCGTCCTCCTCCCGCCCGGCCATCTCCGCGTACACACGGAACGTGGAGATGGCCATGCCGATGTCGGCGTTGTTGGCCTTGCGGATCGTTCCGCCGGAGTCCCGGGCCTCGGTCTCGGCGAGCTCGGTCGCCTCCTTCTTGATGCCGTCCGCCACCGCCAAGAGCGCCGCGGCCCGTTTCCGCCCCTTCATCCGCGGCCACGGGCCCTCGTCGAACGCGGCCCGGGCGACCTCGGTGGTCCGGCGGACGTCCTCCTTTCCGGCCTTGGCCACGGTGGCCAAGGTCTGCCCCGTCGAGGGGTCGATGGACTCGAACGTCTCCCCGGAGGCGGCCTCGACCAGGTCGCCCCCGATCACCAGCCGGTTGGTGTCGGTCATCGCACGCTCCTCCTCCTCGAAGGAGAGTGTATCCAGGCCCCGCCCGCGCCTACCGTTCCACCGATACCGGCTCGCGCTCCGGCGCGGCCATCGTGGGCTCGTGGCCCTCCACCTTGACCTGGGGGAGCCAGTTCAGCCACCTGGGCAGGTACCAGTTCCAGTCGCCCAGCAGCCGCATCGAGGCCGGCACCAGGAGGCTCCGCACGATCGTGGCGTCCATGAACACCGCCACGGCCAGCCCGAAGCCCATCTGCTGGAGGGGCCCCAGTCGGCCGGCCGCGAACCCGATGAACACCGCCACCATGATCAGAGCGGCCCCGGTGATGATCCCTGCCGTGGTCCGCAGGCCGTACGCCACGGCCTCGGTGTTGTCCCGCGTCTTGTCGTACTCCTCGCGGATCCGGGACAGCAGGAACACGTGGTAGTCCATCGACAGGCCGAACAGCACGGAGAACAGGAACAACGGGAGCCAGGCCTCGATGGCCGACACCTGCTGGAACTGGAACCCGATCGAGTTGAAGAAGTCGATCCCCACGCCCTCCTGGAACACCAGCGTCACGGCTCCGTACGCGGCGCCGACCGACAGCAGGTTCATGACGATGGCCTTGAGCGGCACGACGATCGACCGGAACACCACGGTCAGGAGGACGAAGGACAGCCCGAGCACGAACGCCAGGACGATCCACTGATACCGGTCGGCCACGTCGAGGAAGTCGGTGAAGAACGCGGTGTTCCCACCCACCAGGACCTCGACGCCCTCCACGCCATCGAACGTCTCCGGGACCACGTCGCTCCGCAGATCACGGATGGCCTGGAAGGCCGCGTTCGTGGAGGGGTCGCCTCGGAAGAACGCGTCGACCTCCACCGCGGTGCCATCCTCGCTGGGGATGACCTGGGTCTCGGGAGCGAACACGTCCATGCCGGCCACGGCCGCCTGGAGATCGCCGATGGCCGCCTGTGCCTCCGGGCTGTCGACCTCGCCGGTGACGATGATCCTGGCCGGGTCGGTCAGCCCGCCGGCGAACTCCCGCTCGAGGGTGAGGAACGCCTGCTTCGACTCGAAGTCGTCGGGGAGCGTGCTGACGCTCTGCGAGGTGCCCCGGTTCAGCTGGAAGTAGAACGAGCCCAGTCCACCCAGCACCGCCACGGCCAGCAGGAGGTACACGACCGGTCGGGCCATGACGCCGCGGGTGATCCGATCCCAGAACCCGCCCCTCGGGTCGTGGTCGGAGTCCACCCGGGCTCGCTTGGCCAGCCGAGGCCAGTTCACCCGGTCGCCGAGGAGGCCCAGGATCGCGGGCAGCAGGGTCATCGAGGCCGCAAGCGACGCCAGCGTCACCAGGATCGCCCCCGCCGCCAGGCTCCGGAAGATCGAGGCCGGGATGATCAACATCCCCAGCAGGGCCAGGACCACGGTCAGGCCGCTGAAGAAGACAGCCCGATTGGCCGTCGCGCCGGAGGCCCCGATGGCCTCGAGCTTGGGGAACCCCTTCTTCCGCTCCTCCCGGTACCGGGACACGATGAACAGCGAGTAGTCGATGCCCACAGCCAGCCCGATCATGCTGACCATGTTGGTCACGAACAGGTTGAATTCGGCCATCTGGCCGATCAGCGACACCAGGCCCAGGGCCACGACGATGGCGAAGATCGCCATGACAATGGGCACGATCGCCGCCACGACGGCGGCAAAGACCACGATCATGATGATCAGGGCTGCGGCGATGCCGATCGACTCGCCCCGGCGGAGGTCCTCCTCGGCGATCTCGGTGAAGTCGGCGAACATCACGCCTTGCCCGGCCACCTGCACGGTGAACCCGTCCGGGCGGGCCTCCCGGGCCACCGCCCGGAGTTCCTCGATCGTGGAGAGCTCCACGTCGGTGAGCGGAACGCCGATCAGGGTCCCCCGCCCGTCGCGGGACACCAGCCCCGCCGCCTGCTCCGGTGCCTGCTCGGCCAGGTCGTAGTAGGTGAACGGGTCGGAGGCCAGGATGTCGCCATCGACCTCGGCGATCTCGGCCTGCAGCCCTCTCACCGCGCTCTCGAACCGCGGGTCGTCCACCGAGAGGGTGTCCGACTGGACGATGAAGAACTCGGTGCTGGCGGTCTCGGCCCCGTCCGAGAATCGCTCGTCGAGGACCTCCTGGGCCCGCACCGACTCGGGCTCGTTGGTGAATTCGATGTCCTGGGTGAGGACGTCGCCGAGCAGCTGGCTGCTGACGAATCCCATCGAGGCGATCAGGACCACCCAGATGCCGAGCGTCCGCCACGGGTGGCGGCTGCTCGCTCTGGCCAGCGATTCAGGGTTGAGCTTCATCCGGACTTCCTCCCTCCCGGCGTCCATCTAGGCTTACGCTATATGTTGACAGCGTAAGGTACCTCGCTTACGCTGTACGTGTCAACCCCCTCGAAGGTGAACGTATGGCGAACCAGATGAAGACCCGCAAGCGACGCGAGCCCCTGACTCGAGAACGGGTCATCTCCACGGCCCTCCGCATCATGGACGAGGAAGGCCTCGATTCCGTGACAATGCGCCGGATCGGACGGGAGCTCGGCGTCGAGGCCATGTCGCTCTACAACCACGTCGAGGACAAGGACGACATCCTCACGGGGATCTGCGAGCACGTCCTGGCCCAGTTCCGAGTGCCCGAGGTCGAGGACTGGGTGGAGGCCGCCCGGCTGGGCGCCCGGGAGTACCGGCGACTGCTCCGGGAGCACCCGAACGTCATCACGCTGATGACGGAGCAGAAGGGAGCCTTCACCAACCCCGAGTCGCTCCGCGGCTACGAGTTCGCCCTGGAGGTGTTCCACCGGGCCGGCCTTCGGGGCGCCGACGCGGTCAAGGCGTTCCATTCGTTCGGGGGCTACATCCTCGGCTCCGTCATGTTCGAGCAGGGGCTGACCACGGACGACGCGCACGACGCCCATGCCCATGAAGCGATGGCCGGCCTGGTCGGAGCCGCCGACCTGCCTCGTTTGTGGGAAGCCCTTCCGCACCTTCTCGAGTGCGACGACGACGAGCAGTTCGAGTTCGGCCTCGACTTGCTGATCGAGGGCCTCCGCGCCCGGGCCGCCGCCGCGTCTCAGGGCTAGCCGAACGAGCGTTTGTTTGGTATGATGCCGCCGTCATGGCGGTGAAGGCCCCGGCCCGACGCGACCAGATCCTGGAGGAGGCCGCCCGCCTCTTCGGCCGTCGCGGCTACCACGCTACGTCGATGCGCGAAATCGGCGAGGCCGCGGGGATGCTCGCGGGGAGCCTGTACGCCCACATCTCCTCGAAGGAGGACCTCCTGTACGAGATCGTCCTCCGGGCCGCGAACCGGTTCCTGGACGAGGTGACCGCGATCTCGGCGGAGGAGGCGACCCCCGAGCAGCGGCTCCGTCGGGCCATGCGTGCCCACGTGGGGGTGGTGGCCTCGAACGTCGACGCCGCGTGGGCGTTCCACCACGAGTGGAAGGCCCTCACCGGGGAACGCCAGGAGGGGATCCGCCGGCTCCGCCGGCGGTACGAGCGGCTGTGGGACGACATCGTCCGGGGTCTCCCGGGCGCGACCGATCCCCGGTTCGCCAGGCTCCTGGTGCTCTCGGCGGCGAACTGGACATATACGTGGTATCGACCGGAGGGTCCGCTCTCGCCCGACGAGGTGGCGGACCGGTTCACGGATCTCCTGCTGGCCGGGCTCGGGACGAAGGAGGGACGGCGATGAGCTACGAGGAACGGGTGGCCGAGTTCAAGGCCCGCGTCGATGCCGGCGAGAAGATCGAGGCCGGCGAGTGGATGCCCGACGAGTATCGGGCCTCGCTGCTGAAGTTCATCGAGATGCACGCGAATTCCGAGGTCATGGGGTGCCTCCCCGAGCGCGAGTGGATCCCGAGGGCGCCCACGCTGAAGCGGAAGCTGTCCCTGACCGCGAAGGTGCAGGATGAGGCTGGGCACGCCCAGATCCTGTACCGGGTGGCCGAGGACCTCGGGAAGAGCCGCGACCACATGTGGGACGACCTCGTCAACGGGCGGACCAAGTTCCACAACGTGTTCCACTACCCGACCGAGTCGTGGGGCGACGTGGCCGTGATCGGCTGGCTGATCGACGGCGCCGCGCTGGTCACCCAGAAGGCGCTCCTCGACTGCTCGTACCTCCCATACGTCCGGGCGATGCGGCGGATCTGCCCCGAGGAGTCGGTGCACCTCCGCCACGGCGAGGAGCTCACCCTCGAGCTGGTCAGCGGCACGCCCGAGCAGCGGGAGATGTTCCAGGACGCCGTGAACCGGTGGTGGCGGCCGATCATGCACTTCTTCGGTCCGCCGTCGAAGCCCGAGAAGGATGTCCTCCTGTACTGGGGCATCAAGACCCGGTCGAACGAGGACCTCCGCCAGGAATTCTTCTCCACCTACGTGCCGAAGCTGTGGGACCTCGGGATCTCGGTCCCCGACCCCGACCTCGCATGGAACGAGGAGAAGGGCGAGTGGGACTGGGGCGACCCCGGCTGGGACGAGTTCTGGGAGGTCGTGAAGGGGAACGGTCCCCGGACCAAGGACCGACTGTCCCGCCGGAAGCAGATCTGGGACCACCACGCCTGGGTCCGCGAGGTCTTCAACGGGATCCCCCGAGCCGCCTAGGCGATGGCGGTCTGGGACGTCCTCTCTCGACGCCGGGACGGGGACCCGTGGCAGGTCGCGGGTTCCCTGAACGCGCCGGACCTGGACCTGGCGATGCTGCTGGCGCGGGAGACCCACTTCCGCCACGGGGAAGGAACCACCTTCGCCCTTCGGCGGAGAGGCGAGGACGAGGTCCATGAGTGCCCCGACCCCGAGGGCCTCGGCGGCGTGATCGACAAGGAGTACCGGCGCCAGACGGGGTACGTGGGCGTCGGCGCGAAGCTCAAGCGGGTGCACGCGATGATGGCCGACCGGGGGCTGGTGATCGACCATCCTCGGCCGCGAGGACACCGGCGGAGGGAGCGAGCTGGTGCCTGACCCGCGTCTGGGGCTGCTGCTCGCGCTGGCCGACGACGAGCTGATCCTCGGCCACCGTCACTCGGAGTGGACCGGCTGGGCGCCCTACCTGGAGGAGGACCTGGCGTTCTCCTCGATCGGGCAGGACGAGATCGGCCACGCCCGACTCCTGTACGAGCTGGCCGAGCCGCTGGCCGGGAAGGACCCCGACGCCCTCGGCCTCGGCCGATCACCGGAGGACTACCGCAACGCGATCCTGTGCGAGCGTCCGAACGGCGACTGGGGATACACGATCGCTCGGCAGTGGCTCTACGACGAGGCCGACGACGTCCGGCTGGTCTCGCTGGAGCGCTCCTCGTTCGCCGAGCTGGCCGCGGCGGTGAAGACGATCCGGCTCGAGGAGAAGTACCACCTGGAGCACGCTCGCGAGTGGTTCTCCCGGCTGGCCGGTGGGTCCGTGGAGGCGCGCCAGCGGCTGGCTCAGGGGTTGGAGGGCGCCCTGCCGGAGGCCATGGCCCTGTTCGAGGCGCCGCCCGACGAGGAGAGCCTCGTGGCGGACGGCGTCATGCCGGTCTCGTCGGAGGCCATGCTCGGCGAGTGGCTCGGACGGATCGGCCGGGAGCTCGAGGAGAACTCGCTCGACTGGGTGCTGAGCGCGCACCAGGGGACCGGGGGGGACATGGTTCCCACGTCCTCGGGCGAGATCGAGGCCGGCCCGACGCTGACGGTCCCCGGCGTGGAGCGCCGCGACGGCCGGTGGGTTCACGTGGGCGGCTTCGCCGGAGCCGGCGGCCGGCATGGAAAGCACAGCGAGGACTTCCTCCCGCTGTGGGAGGAGATGACGGGCCTGTACCGGGCCCTGCCGGGGGCGACGTGGTGAGGACCGAGACCGACGCGATAGAGCGGCGGGTCCGCCAGGCCCTCGACGGGGTGGCCGATCCCGAGATCCCGGCGTGCTCGGTCACCGATCTGGGGATGGTCGAGCGGGTCGCGATCACGCCGGATGCGATCGAGGTCGACCTCCTGCCGACGTTCGTGGGCTGTCCGGCCAAGGACCTGATCGGCCGCGACGTCCGGGCCGCGGTCGAGGAGGCGGCCGGCGGCCGCGAGGTTCGGGTGCGCTTCGTGTACGACCCGCCGTGGACGACCGAACGGATCTCCGAGCGAGGCCGGGAGCGGCTCCGCGGGTTCGGCATCGCCCCGCACTGGGACCGTCCGGCCACGGTTCCCTTGATGACGAAGGCCGGCGTGCCCTGCCCGTTCTGCGGGAGCGAGGACACCCTGATGGAGTCGCCGTGGGGCCCCACGCCGTGCCGCACCCAGCACTGGTGCCGGTCGTGCCGCAACCCCTTCGAGGG
>CALAEC010000077.1 GCA_937890785.1 uncultured Actinomycetes bacterium | reverse complement strand
GAGGGCCTGCTCGACGTGGAGGAGCCGCACGATCGCCTGGTGCTACGCCCCGCGGGGTCGACCCCGAACCCGCGCGGCGAGCACGGCTGACCGTCCCACTGTTTCGAAAATGTCTTCGTCCGGCCTGAGCTCGTTCATCGGCCTTTCCCCGCATTTGGCCGCCCACCCCGGGCTTGGCTGCGCTCCGCAGGCTGCGTAGGATGCTCCGCCGTGGGAGGGAGCCCCAGGCGTGCGCTGGCTTCGGCATTCGCGCTCGTAGTCGCGGCTTCCGGCTGCGCGCTGCAGACCTCACCCGAACCGAGCGGCCCGCGGAGTGCCGTGGCGGAGGCGGCACCGGTCGACGAACCCGCGACCGTTCCACTCGGCCTCACCGAGATCGAACGTGCCGTTCCGCTAACCCACAGGAGCGCATCCTCTCGGTCGTCAAGAGTCATCGCGGACGCAGTCCCGGAACCGAAGAGGTCTCCGCCCAGCCTGGTGGCCCGGGCGACCGTGCCGGACATCTGGGCGTTCCATCGCCCCGGCGGACACCCCGTCGCTTCCTTCACCAGCCCCGGCCCGTTTGGCGAGCCACGGGTCTTCCTGGTTCGCGAAGCACGAGATCGGTGGCTCCGGGTACTGCTTCCAGCTCGACCCAACGGGGCCGAGGGATGGGTTCGAAGAACCGACGTGACGTTGTCCCGCCATCGATACGCCGTACGCGTCGACCTCAGCGAGCGGCGGCTGACGCTCACCCGCGGCGCTCGGGTCGTCCTCCGTCGGAGCGTTGCGGTGGGAGGGTCCGGGTCACCCACACCTGCCGGCCTCTTCTTCACCACGATCCTGGCCACCGCCACCGATCCGAACGGCCCGTACGGTCCGGTCGCCTACGGGCTGAGCGGCTTCTCGGAGGTATTCACCGAGTTCGCCGGGGGAAACGGGCAGATCGCCATCCACGGGACCAACGCTCCCCACCTGATCGGTCAAGCGGTCAGCGCGGGTTGCGTTCGGATGCGGAACGAGGATGTCGTGCGGCTGGCGCATGTGGCGCCCCTGGGCACGCCGGTCCGCATCGTTCGCTGAGGAGCGGGCCTACGGGAGAAGGAACCGGCGGATCCGGGTAACCGCTTCCGCTACTCGAGCCACGTGCTCCCCCGCCATGCCCTCCCACAGTGGGAGGGTCAGGACCCGGGCCGCCGCCTCGTCGGTGACGGGGAGGCTCCCACCGTTGGCCACGGTTCGGTACGCCCGCGTCCGGTGGACGGGCGGCGCATAGTACCGGCGGGTCTCGATCCCCTCGGACCCCAGCGCCTCGCCAAGTGCGGCGGCGTCCGTACCGAAGACATCAGCCTCGACGAGGATCGTGAAGTCCTTGTACGTGCTGAAATCGCCCTCCCGGACGGAGGGGAAGCCGATGCCAGGGACGGTGCCGAGTGCTTCACAGTATGCCCGGGCGATCTCGTTCCGACGGACCACGCGCTCATCGAGGTCCTCGAACGACGCCAGGGCCACCACGGCGTGGAGCTCCGACATCCGAGCGTTCAGCCCGATGATGCGGACGTCGTAGTCCGGCTCCTTGCCGTAATCCCTGGCCAGTCTGACCTCGCCGGCCAGCCCGTCGTCGTGCGTGGCCACGATGCCGCCCTCCCCGGCGACCAGGGGCTTGGTCGGCGTCAGGCTGAACACCTCGGCGTCGCCGAACCCGCCGATCCGCCGGTCACCGTGCCGCGCGCCGAACGCGTGCGCGGCGTCGAAGAACAGTCGGATGCCGCTCTGCGCCGCCGTCTGGGCGAGCCCGTCGACGTCCGCGGGCGTCCCGTACGTGTGGGTGGCCAGGATCGCCGAGGTGCGCATGCCGGTGGCCCGGGCCGCGGCGCCGGCGGAGAGCGTGAGCGTGGCCGCGTCGACGTCGGCGAACGCGGGGCGGAGCCCGTTCCACACCACCGCGTGGGCGGTCGCCTGGAAGGTGAACGAGGGCAGCACGACGTCGCCGCTGAGCCCCGCCGCGCGGAGCACCAGCATCAGCCCGGCCGTACACGAGGACACGGCCACCGCGTTGGGTACCCC
>CALAEC010000076.1 GCA_937890785.1 uncultured Actinomycetes bacterium | reverse complement strand
ACCTTGATGTCCCGCCAAAACGGCCGGCCGGGGTCCAGCGCGTGGGCCGGCAGCATCCCCACGATGTCGGGCCGCTTCGGGTCGGTGATGTCGACGATCACCGTGCCCTCCGTCCCTCCGATGAGCGCGTAGTCCTTCTTGGTCTGGGGATCGGTCCATCCCCACATGTCGTTCCCGAACGAGAGCCCCAGGTCGGACAGCGACAGGTGGCTCATCATGTCGATGCCGTCGCATGGATAGGTGCCCCCGGCGAGCCCCTCGTCGCATGGCGCGAACGTTTCAGGGGGGGTGCCGTTCGGTGCCGCCTTCGAGGCCACGGCCTCGAAGTCCTCGGCCTGGTGAGCCATCACGCCGCTGAACCTGCTTGCGTCCACGTCGGCGAACGAGGGCCCGCCAACCAGGGCCGTGGCGAGCACCGCCACGGCGACGAAGCTCCATCGTGTGCGCATCGATCCCTCCTTGTTCGAGCGGAGACCCGACCCCTACCCCGAGGGAGGAGGTCGGTGGGCAGTCTCACAAGGACGATGTGGGGCTTCCGCCTCACCTCCTTCGTCGCGGACGACCGAGCTTCACCCGGTTATCCGTTCACGTAGTTCCCGGTGGCGGCGCACGGGTCGTCGGCCGAGCCCATCACCGCGATGTCGCCGTCAGCCCCAGGCACGCCGAGGTGCACCAGCACGTGGAGCGGGTGCTGCCGGTTCATCGGCAGTTCCTCCAGGCCGCCCACCGCGTCGTCCGCGTCCACGTTCGGGTTGTTGGCGAACAGCACCGACGGCATGATCAGGTACTTCTCGTTGCCATCCGCCGCCAGGATCGCGCAGTTCCCGTTGGGGAGGATCAGCACGTGACGGTGATCCGCCCTGGCCACCCCGACGCTCCCCAGCACCATCGCCGCGACCATGGCGGCCACGAGTCCTCGTCTCATCTCCTCCTCCTTTCGAACATGGGAAGGGGGGGCGGCCATGGGGGCCGCCCCCGTCCCCCCTCCGGTTCCTAGTCCGATCCTGAGCCCTGCTCCTTGAAGATGTACAGTCCGCCGTTGCGGTCGGACGCGTAGATCCAGGGCTCGCCGGGTACCTTGCCCACGCCCCAGAAGTCGTGCGGCTGACCGCCGTTCGACTCCAGGAACTCGGGCGAGTTGTCGAAGTACCGGGCGATCTCCTTCGGGTTGTAGGGATCGGTGACGTCGAGCACCAGCATCCCGTCGTAGTACCAGGACAAGTAGGCCTTCACCCGGCCGTCGTCCGTGGTCTCCACGATGACGTTGTGCACCGAGTAGGTCCCGAACGGGTCGCACTCGGGGATCGGCGTCGGCGAGGAGCTGCACACCGTGTCGAACGTCGATGCCAGCACCGGGTTCTCGGGGTCCGAGTAGTCCCAGATGCGTACTCCGCTCCAGGGGGTGTCCGTCCGCACGTTGTTGGCGATCACGACTGCATCCGCCCCGGCAGCCGCTGCATTGAAGTTCTTCTGGCGGAAGGTGCAACCGGCAGGCCCACGGCGAGCGACCGCGATCCCACCATCGGCCAGCTCCTCCGCATTAAGGATGACGTCACCGTCGCACGCGGTCCCTATGAACACGATGTCACCGCTGACCGGTCCGGTATCGGCAAACCGGGGTTGGTCGCCGGCAAGTTCGATCGCCGGGTAGGTGGTGCCGGCAAGAGTTCCCGAGGTGACCTCCAGACTGGACGCATCCACCGTCCCGGCGTTGCCGGTCTGGCTGTTCTCGAAATCGTCGCCGGCGGAGGTGCTGATGGCCGTGCCGGGCAAGGGAGCGGTGGGGGTCCCGGTGCCGAAGGTGAGGTTGCCGGGCGGCTGGACGCTCCCCCACGCGTTGAAGTCCTCCTCGCCCTCGACGACGATGGTGCCGTCCTCACTCGGCCACACCGAGTGGCTGTTGACCTCGCCGTCCAACGATCCGTTCACGGGATCCAGCGCCTGCGACACGACCTCGGGGTTGGCGGGATTGCTGATGTCCAGGAGGACGAGCCCGGAGTCCCAGGCCGCTGCGTACATCAGGTTCCCATCATCGGTAACGGTGATGTCGTGCACCGAGCGGATCAGGGATCCTCCGAAGCCCGGAGTCGGGCCGGTCGCCAGACCGGCGATCCACCAGTTGATCGTGTTGACCAGTACGGTCTGGTTCGTCTCGTTGTACGGGTCGGAGCTGCAGAACGCCTCTACGCAGAGAAGCTCCGGACCCCACGCGCTGACGAACTGCGGATTGCTGGGGACGGTGATGTCGAAGATCTGCGAGCTCCCGAACCAGGCGTTGCCGTGGGTGGCCAGGGCCACGTAGTCACGGGATCCCTGCGTAAAAAGGAACAGGTTGTGCACGCCCCGGTTCACGCCCCCGAACACGTTCCGCAGGACCGCGTTGGGCTCATGGATCCGCTGGGTGGCCAGGTGGACGGGGTTCCGGGGATCGTCGACGTTGTAGACCTCGAAGCCGCCCATGCCGCCGGCCCCGCAGGTCTCGTTGCTGTGGACCAGGATGTCGCCGGCGTTCATCGTGGCGACCTTCACGTCGTTCGACCGGCTGCCGGTCTCGGACTCGATGATGTCCACGAACCTCGGGTTGTTCTTGTTCTCGATGTCCCAGATCCAGACGCCGGCGCCCTCCTCCCCGCCGCAGGGGCTGTTGAAGGTCCCCGTATAGGCGAAGTCCTTGTAGGCCCACACGTCGGTGGTCGCGTCCGGGGCGAGCCGCTTCCCGCGGCCGCGCAGCTGGAGGTTCTTGACGACCTTGCCCGATGGTCCGTCGCTGATGATCTGGCTGGCCGCGTCCAGGTCGGCCAGGGGAGCGGAGGGATCGGTGACGTGCTCAGGGGATGACTGGTTGGGACCGTCCCCCGAGCCGTCATCCATATGGCCGGCTTGCGCGGGCACGCCGGCAGCCAGGATCAGGGTGAGCCCTACCAGGAGTGCGGATCGAATCGGTGGTCGTGGCAACGCAACCTCCTTCACTCGGGCGAACGCGCGAGCCGACACGGCTCAGGGGAACGATTGAAACGATCGAGACGGAGGAGCCTAGGGGAGAGCCGACTCCTCCAGAGCGAGTGAGGGAGGCGGATCCCGGGCGAGATCCAGCAGCACGTGCGGGTGGAGGAACTGGCGATGGAGCGGGTTCACCTCAAGGAGGGACGCTCCTGACGGGGGCGACGGTTCTTGGTCCCCTCGAAGTCGCCCGCCGATCGGACGGTTTGGGCGCGGAATTATCGACATACGAAACCCATCCCATGTCGATCTAGGGGTTCTTGAGGCGCCCCACTCTATGGCCGGACCACTCGGAGAGTCAACCGGGGGACGCCGTGGAGAACGCCCGGGGGGGCGGGCTTCCCCCCGGGCGTGTTTCGATCAGCGGTTACCCGTCGGTGAGGTTCGACCACAGGGCCGCTTGGCCGATCAGCGGCCACTCGCGCTCGGCATCCCCTCGCGAGAACGGGTTCGTGGCCAGCCCGACGTACCGGCTGTCTACCAGCGTGGACCCGTGGACGACCATCGGCGCGCCCGCTGCGGCCGCATTCCGGTCCTGCCACAGCCCGGCCAGGAACATCGCCGAGGTGGACGGGAGGTACCGGCCGTCGACCACCGAGCCAGTCGGCACGTTCGAGAACCAGGTGACGTTCGACGGGAGGTACAGGTTGTCCGTCGAGGCGAACCCCCCGGTGATCGGCCCGTTCGGCTGGGCGTTGTTCCACAGGGCGATGCCGCCGTCAGCCGAATCGCTCGACTGGGTCAGCGTTCCCTGGAGGAGCGCCGGCTGGGCCCCGTTCAGGAACGAGAAGTTGGCCGAGGATAGGCTGGTGGCGATGTACCCCCCTCCGCCCTGGAAGAACGCCCGCAAGCGTTCCCTGGCCGTGCCGAATTTGGAGGCGGGATACGGCTGGCCCGTGTTGTAGATGACGTCGAAGCCCGCCAGGGGATCGGTCGGGGCCCGGTTCAGCGAGTCCCTCCCCACCGTCACCTTCACGAAGCCGACCTCGTTGCCGAATATCTGCCGCAGCGACCAGGAGGTGTCGTTCTCGGCGGGCTCTCTCACGTCGGTGAGGATGGCGATCTTCGGGGCCTCGTCGAGCTGGGTCGTGGGCGGCTTGGGGCCGATTCCCGGCTCGAAGAACAGGCCGGCCGCGTCGCCGGCGGCCTGGAGGGCGGCGGCCGAGCTCGCGTCGAAGATCACGGAGCCAGCCGGCATCGGTGCACCGGACGCGCTCGTGAACGGCGCCTCCGCGATCTCGCCGTCGAGCCCTCCGCGGATGAGGCCGAGGACCGCACGGACCTCTTCGGCACCCTGGAGCGTGGCGGCGTACCAGTCGGCCGGCCCCGGTCGGACGCCGCCCTGGAGGTCGTTGACCGCGCTGATCGGCGTGGTCCCGGGAGCGAACACGGCGCCGCTGGGGATCTCCACCACGTCGGCACCCCACAGGAGGCCGTGGCTCCAGGCGCCGGGCGGCGCGTAGAGCTGGGAGATCAGTTCCGAGACGTCCTGGCCGGCGCTGAGCGTGGTCAGGGCGATGCCTCGGAGCGCCTGGTTCATCCACACGACATACGAGTTCGCGGGATACGTCTGCCCGCCCCACGAGAACTCGGCCGTGGCTCGCTGGACCTCGACGCCGTTGTCGAGCAGCCACTGGGCCATCCGATTGGCCTCGGCGTCGCTGCGCTGGGCCGCCGACGAGGAGCCGCCCACGAACGGGATCACGTACGCCGTTGGGTACGGAACGTCCACCATCCAGTTGTGATCGGCTTCGGTGAATCCGCGGCTGGCCACCAGGGGGTCGTCGCAGCAGTTCCCCCGAGCGGCATCGGTCACGCCGCGGCGGAAGATCTCCAGCTGGTCGCGGAGGATCTGCTGGCGGTTCTGGACCCAGAAGTCCGCCGATGAGTAGAACCCGATGTACTGGGCCCGCTTCGACCCGAACCGACCGTCGCAGCCGGCATCGGAGTCGCACATCTCCAGCGTGGAGCTGTCCACGCCGAGGAACGCCATGTAGGTCTGGGTGTAGAAGGGTCCCCAGTCGTCCCATCCCTCCGCGTACGCGGGGCCCACCGGCTTGCAACTGAACCAGCCGCAAGCGCCCCAGTCATTGACCGGGCGCATGATCTCCATGCCCGCGTTGTTGAACGCCGCCTCGTTGGCGTCGAGACGGGGCTGGTTCCACTTGACGAACAGGTCGTACTCGATGCCCGGGTTGTGCGGCTTGGTCAAGCCATCGATCAGCGTCGGGCTGTAGTAGCCGTGCATGTCGAGGCCCACGGGCGCCAGCCACTCCTGCTGGAAGGCCACGTTGGCCCGGA